>JALWKQ010000043.1 GCA_027081395.1 Sulfurovum sp.
TCGCAGGGACGATACTCGGATCTTCGAGTGTGGAGGTATCCTGTGTGATAGGCTCGCCTTTGGCGATGGCACGAAGTATCCGGCGCATGATCTTGCCTGAGCGTGTTTTGGGCACGTCTGGTACGATGGCGATCTGATCACAGAGCGCGATCGCACCGATCTCCTGCTTGAGCACAGCGTTGATCTCCGCTTTGATCGTCTCTGTGTCTGCACTGCCCGCCTCTTTGAGTACGATATAGGCGAAGATCCCCTCACCTTTGATATCGTGCGGTTTGCCCACAACTGCCGAGACCGCTACCGCATCGACCTTTTTGATCGCATCTTCGATCTCAGCCGTACCGATACGGTGACCGGAAACATTGATGACATCATCAGTACGTCCGGTGATCTTGATATAGCCATCCTCATCCATCATTGCACCGTCACCCGTGAAATAGACAGGCTTGCCATCCTTTTTGACATCTCCGAAGTAGGACTTGACAAAGCGCTCAGGATCGCCCCAGATCGTACGGATCATGCTCGGCCACGGGCGTGTGATACACATCAGCCCTTTCTCCCCTACCGGTGTCGGTGTACCGTCAGCTTCAAGGATCTCAGCCATGATACCCGGCAGCGGGAAAGTCGCATAGCCCGGCTTTATCGGTGTCGCACCCGGCAGCGGCGAGATCATATGTCCGCCTGTCTCTGTCTGCCAGTAGGTATCGACGATGCTCGCTTTGGAACCACCAACTACTTCATAGTACCACTTCCATGCCGCAGGGTCTATCGGCTCCCCGACGGTACCGAGCACTCTAAGTGTCGAGAGGTCATACTTCTTGGGCTCATCCTGACCCATCTTGTGCAGCAGTCTGATCGCAGTGGGTGCCGTATAGAACTGTGTGATCTTATGCTTCTCTACCATACTCCATGCACGTCCGGCATCAGGATAGGTAGGTACACCCTCAAACATCACCGTAGTCGTCCCTGCCGCAAGCGGTCCATAGACGATATAGGTATGCCCGGTGATCCAGCCGATATCCGCCGTACACCAGTAGACATCTCCCTCTCTGACATCAAAGACCCACTCCATCGTCATCTGTGCCCAGAGGATGTAGCCCGCCTGTGAGTGCTGTACCCCTTTTGGTTTGCCGGTACTTCCCGAAGTGTAGAGCAAGAAGAGCGGATCTTCACTGTCCATCGGCTCAAACGGACACTCGTCACTCTGCGCATCGATCAGATCATTGTAGGAGTGGTCACGCCCCTCTACCCATTCGATCGCTTCGTTGTTACGCTTGACGACGAGTACCGCTTCGATACTCTCTCCCCCTTGAGATAGTGCCTCATCGACAACAGGTTTGAGCATATAGGGTTTGCCTTTACGGTAGGCTCCGTCAGCAGTGATAACGAGCCTCGCCTCGGCATCTTCGATACGGTCTTTGAGAGCCTCCGCAGAGAATCCGCCAAAGACGATCGAGTGGATCGCCCCGATACGTGCGCACGCCAGCATCGCATAGGCAGCTTCAGGGATCATCGGCATATAGAGTACGACACGATCCCCCTTCTTGATACCAAACTCATTTTTGAGCAGGTTCGCCATCTTGTTGACGCGCTGACTGAGCTGATTGTAGGTGATATGCTCCACATCACCTTTGTCCCCCTCAAAGAGGATCGCCGTCTGCTCTCCTCTGGTAGCAAGATGTCTGTCTATACACTGGTTGGAGACATTCATCTTGCCGTTGGTAAACCACTTGTAAAAAGGAGCATCCGACTCATCGAGTACCTTGTCATAGGGCTCAAGCCACTCTATCTTCTCATCAGCATAGCCCTTCCAGAAACCCTCATAGTCCTCTTTGGCACTGTTTTGCAGCTCCCAGTACTGCTCCATGGAGTTGATACGTGCATCTTTTGCAAATTCGGGGTTGGGATAGTAGATCTCTTCTGACATGGTTATTCCTTTGATTGTTTTTCATTTTGTTAGGATTAGTGTAGCATAACAGAAGTTATTTTAAAAGTGAAGAGAGTAAGTTTGTTTTAAATAGGAGTAAAATACTCCTATTTGTTACATTTGTGGATCAGTGTGTGGCTGCACCCTCTGCACCTATACCGGTCTGAGAGCGTATATCTTGCGCTTCGAATGCATCTCTATCCCTTTTGGCACGATCTGAGTTGTCTGTGATCGAAAAGAGATAGATTGCCACAAAGGCAACAGTCACAGAGAAGAGTGCCGGATATTTGTAGGGAAAGATCGCCTCTTTATTGCCGAGAATATCTACCCATACAATGGGACCGAGTATCACAAGCAAGATGGCAGTTGCCAGACCCAGGCTTCCACCGATGACTGCACCGCGCGTCGTAAGTTTGGACCAGAACATAGACAAAAAGAGCACCGGGAAGTTTGCCGAAGCTGCGATCGCAAATGCCAACCCTACCACAAAGGCGATATTTTGCTTCTCAAAGGCAATCCCAAGAGCAATAGCAAGCACGCCAAGTACAATCGTAGCGATCTTGGAGATGCGCATCTCTTTTGCCTCATCACACACCTCTTTTTCAAAGACATTGGCATAGAGATCATGTGAGATCGCCGATGCGCCCGCAAGAGTGAGCCCTGAGACTACCGCAAGGATCGTAGCAAACGCCACTGCAGAGATGAACCCAAGGAAGATATCTCCGCCCACAGCATGACTCAAGTGTATGGCAGCCATATTTTTGCCACCGATGATGGGTGCACCGCCGCTGAGTGCCTGCTTTGCCATATCAAGATATGCAGGGTTGTGCAACACCATCACGATAGCCCCAAAACCGATGATAAACGTAAGGATATAGAAGTACCCTATAAATCCTGTAGCAAAAAAGACCGACTTTCTTGCCTCTTTGGCATCGCCTACCGTGAAAAACCGCATCAAAATATGCGGAAGACCTGCTGTACCGAACATCAGTGCAATCCCAAGGGAGATGGCAGAGACAGGGTCTGTGACCAAACCGCCGGGTGCCATGATCGCTCTACCTTTGTCATGCACCTCTACCGCTTTACTAAAAAGCTGCTCAAAGGAGAAGTCAAAGTGGTAGAGTACCGCTATCGCCATAAAGGTTGCACCGCTTAGCAACAGACCCGCCTTGATGATCTGCACCCACGTGGTCGCCAACATACCTCCGAAGGTCACATAGAGTATCATCAGCACCCCTACCAAAATCACCGCATACTCATAAGGGAGCCCGAAAAGCAGCTCTATAAGCTTGCCTGAGCCCACCATCTGGGCGATAAGATACAACAGCACTGTTGCGATCGTACCGAATGCTGCCAATATACGGATAGGGGTCTGCTCCAATCGGAAGGAGGCAACATCGGCAAAGGTGTATTTGCCAAGATTACGCAGTCTCTCAGCGATCAAAAAGAGAATAATCGGCCACCCTACCAAAAAGCCTATCGAGTAGATCAGTCCGTCATAGCCTGCCAGATAGACAAGCCCCGATATCCCCAAAAAGGAAGCGGCAGACATATAATCCCCAGCAATCGCCAAACCGTTTTGAAATCCACTGATCCCCCCGCCTGCAGTGTAGAAATCAGAAGCACTCTTGGTGCGCTTGGATGCCCAGTAGGTGATCATCAATGTACCCGCTACAAAGAGTAGGAACATTACAATAGCCGAAATATTGAGTGTATCACGCATTCTGGCCCCCTCAATCGTACCTGCGGCAAAGAGACTTGAGGCAAGAAGCGGCGAGAGTATCAGAAATTTATACATCTTTTGCCTCCAGATCTGCTTTGATTTGGGCAACCATTTTGTCGTAGTAGTTGTTTGCCCTATAGACATAAAATCCTGTGATCAAAAAAGCAAAGAGAATGATCGCTACACCTATAGGAATGCCTATTGTGATCACTGAATCCTCACTAAGAGGCTGCGCCAAAAGCTCAGGCTTGAAAGCGATAGTCATAATATAAGCATAGTAGACCAAGAGCATCGAGATCGCAAGCGTCCATGCAAAGCGGCTGCGTTTGCGTACAAGCTCTTGGTATTTGGGATTGTTTTTGACACTGTCAAGTTCTTGGATAGTCATAGATACCCCTTGTTGATAAATATTGTTAACAATAAAGAGATATTAGTGCAGTTATTGTATGAATGGGCTTAAACGATCTCTATCTTCTCTACGACATTGAGCCCAAAGCCTGCAAGCCCGATAAACTCGGTATCTTTGTTGGTGGTCAGGAGGTTGATGTTGGTCACGCCAAGATCTTTGAGTATCTGCGCACCCACACCAAACTCCTTCGCCTGCTCTCTGGAGATCACTTTTGTATCGAGGAAGATCAGTAGTCCCCCGTTTTGTTTGAGGTACTCTATGGCGTTGTCAAGCGCACTAAATCGTTTGTCATCGAGGATCAGGTCGATATCGAGCCCGATATTGTGAAACTTCACATTGGAGGTCTCATGTATCTTGTAGAACTGGACGACGGTGTGGATACGTCCGAGGTGGTCTTCGTAGAGGATCTTCTCGACCTTCATACCACGCAGCTCGCCCTCCTCTTCGCCGATGCGTTTGATGAGCTTCTCATTTGCCAGACGGTACTCAACGATATCGGAGATATAGACGATGGGCATCTGATGCTTGCGCGCAAAGCTCTCGAGGTCATCTGCGCGTGCCATGGTGCCGTCATCTTTGATGATCTCACAGATCACCGCAGCGGGCGCAAGCCCTGCGAGTTTGCACAGGTCGACCGAGCCTTCAGTATGCCCGGTACGCACCAGTACCCCGCCATCCTTGGCGATGAGCGGAAAGATATGCCCCGGACGCACGAAATCCTCCGCGACAGTGAGCGGATTGGAGAGCTTGGAGATGCAGTCGCTCCGCTCAGCTGCAGAGATGCCTGTAGTGGCATCAGCTGAGTCGATCGAGACGGTAAAGGCGGTTTCATGGTTGGAGACGTTGTTGCTGACCATCGGCATCAGGTCAAGCTCTTTGGCACGATCCTTGGTGATAGGCGTACAGATCAGCCCCCTCGCCTCCTTTGCCATGAAGTTGACCATCTCTGGCGTAGAGAAGGTCGCCGCATAGACCAGATCACCCTCGTTTTCTCTATCTTCGTCATCCATCATGATGACCATATTGCCCCGCTTGATCTCCTCGATCGCCCGCTCGACACGCTTGATTGCCTCTGACATCGTCTCTGTCCTCTTTACTGTTTTAGTTGGTGGTATTATACCAAAATCAGGGTATGGGGCTGCTACACAGTAGTTTTGGGTCATCTGGAACACCTGGCTTAGTCAACTTGCTCCAATAGTAAGTGGTTTCAATTTGTCCATGCTATACCCTTTGTGCTATACTCTTAAAAAAGGATTTTTCAATGTCAAGAAAAAAAAGTACGGTAGAAAATATCGAATCATTTATCCTTGACCTTGTCGGTGCTTCTTTTCTTGTGGCATATCTTTTTTTAACACCGATCATCACCGGGACAGTGATGATCGTACTTGACCTTCCCCAGAGCCTCACACTCTTTCTCTTGCTCGAAGGAACGCTTCTTCTTGCTCCCCTTCTTCTGTGGTTTTGGCAACGTAGACGGTGATCCAACTGAGCCACTTCATTGTTTTCCAAGCAGCTACAAAAAGTTCATGGAGATACTCTCAAAAATAAAGGATCACTCATGATGCCAAGACGCATTACCAAACTTGAACAAGATTACGACAAGCTCTTCCCAGGCAACCCGGCAACCCTGTTTGTATCTGCCGAAGAGATGCTTAGAAGGGCGATCGAGACAAATACGCCGATCAGCGAAGAGGATGTCGTCGCATACCTTGGCAAGAAGAACTATGATGAAATCAAAGCACATCTTGAATCGTGGTACGAAATGGAGATCAAGTGGAACTAAACCACTATGGACTGAAAGTCCATAGGTTCTCTGTTGCGGACTGAAAGTCCGCTCTCTACTCCAAAATCATTGTCCCTAAATCACGATTGGATGGTGTCCTGTGGTGCTCAAGATATTCATC
>JALWKQ010000044.1 GCA_027081395.1 Sulfurovum sp.
GCAAACAGGTCATTGTGTATCTCTTCAGCCATTGCCGCTCCTTTACTCTAAATATCACCAATTATAACCAAAAATTAGCACTAAAGAAAAGCAAGCAGCGAAGCAGTCACCGCTACATTGAGCGACTCTACTCCTCTGTTCATAGGTATAGCGATACTCTCATTGCAGAGTGCCTCAACAACTTTACTGACACCCTCACTTTCGTTGCCGAGCACAAAGATGGTTTTGTCACCGTAGGACTGCTCTTTATAGTTTTTGGAAGCGTGGGATGAGAGTGTATAGAGATCGGCATCTTCATCTTTGAAGCGTTGCAAGGTTTTTGCGAGATTGGAGGTCTTGATGATGGGCATCTTGAAGAGGGTACCCACACTTGCCTTGATGACCAGCGGACTGATCTGTGCGGCTCCCTTGGTCGGCAGGATAATCGCATCGATATTGCCCGCAGCCGCGGAGCGGATGATCATACCGAGATTTTGCGGATTGGTGATCCCGTCAAGGGCGAGTATGCGGTAACTGTCGTTTTTGGAGAGAAAATCCTCTTCATTCCCGAAATGCTCCAGTACTATATCGAGCGCCACCCCCTGATCCTGTCTGGCATTTTTGGAGATGCGGGAGAGTGCCTCTTTGTCATGGTATGCCACTTCGATACCGCGCTTTTTCGCGATGGCTTCCATCTGCTTCAAAGCAGGTGCAGGTTTGTTTGAGTTGGAAAAATGGAGTTTATGGACAGTAACGGTAGGGTCCTCCAGTGCTTCAAGCACCGCATTGCGCCCGTAAATCGTCAGAACTTTTTCAAAAAATTTTTTCTTTTCAAGGTACTCGGCACTGTCGTGCTTGGAGCGTTTAGCGTTTAGCGCTGAGCGTTGAGGGGAGTTAGGCATATTTTCTCTTTAATCCAATAAGCATTCTTGCGACTTCATTAATCTCTTTAACCCACTGTAGACCTACTGCTTTTTCTATATATCCTATTTCAATACCGATATAAATTTGCGTAATAAGCTCAGCCGTTGATCCTCGTGCTATTTCAATAAAACGTATCTTTTCTTTGTTAGACTCTTTTTCAATACCTTCTGCAATATTGCTTGCAATAGAAAGCGAACTTCTCGTAATTTGATCTTTAAAACCAAAATCTTTACACTCAGCAAAGTATCGATAAACCTCTACACTTAATCGACAACTGCTTTTCCATACATCAAGCCGTTCACAACGCATAAGCAACCCTTCTAATCACTAAACGCTAAACGCTTATTTCTTCACTCTTCACTTCGAAGTAAACGTTATACGGTTACTTCGATTCTCCGTTCCACGCTATCGTCGGTTTGCCATCCTCATCGAACTCCACAGCCGGCATCCCCATGATATTGTAGCCGCCGTCGACATAGTGTATCTCTCCAGTAACTGCTGCACTGAGGTCAGAGAGGAGATACATCCCAGAATTTCCCACATCTTCGATGGTGACATTGCGCTTGAGCGGAGCGTGTGCCGCATTCCACTTGAGCATGAAAGAGAAGTCGCCGATCCCAGCAGCTGCCAGTGTTTTGATGGGGCCGGCACTGAGTGCATTGACACGTACACCGTCGCGTCCCAGATCTTCGGCAAGATACTTGGTCGTCATCTCCAGTGCCGCCTTGGCGACACCCATCAGATTGTAGTTAGGGATATATTTGACACCGCCGTAGTAGGTCAATGTCAGGATCGAAGCATTGTCAGAGAGGATCGGCTTGAGCTCTCTGGTAACTTCGATAAGCGAATAGACAGAGATATCCATCGCCACATCAAACGCCTCTTTGGAGATATCGATGAAACGTCCGCTGAGCCCCTCTTTGGGTGCAAATGCGATAGAGTGCACGATGAAATCGATCTTGCCGAAATCTTTTTCGAGCGATGCTTTGAGTGCTTTGATCTCTTCAGGCTTGCTCACATCACAGGGATAGAGACGCTCAGCACAGCCAAGCTCCTCCGCGATTGGTGCGAGCTTCTTCTCGAAACGTTCATTGAGATAGGTGATCGCAAGCTCTGCACCCTGCTCCCGGCACGCTTTGGCGATACCGTATGCGATCGATTTTTTATTGGCTATGCCCAGTACGACACCTTTTTTGCCTTTCATGATCATGCTTCTTCTCCGGATTTGAATTGCTGTATTTTATCATCATTGAGGTAAAATGTAGTACTATTCCAAAAAAACAATATTGAGATACTATGAACAATTTACTTATTATCAATACCGGCGGCACCTTCAACAAAACCTACAACCCTATCAGCGGTGAGTTGGAAGTCGATAGTGAAGGGAGAGCTCTGGAGAGCTTGAGTCGCAAATGGCTCTGTGATGAGATAGAACAGATCAACATCATAGGCAAAGACTCGCTTGAGATAACCAACCAGGACAGGTTTGAGATCCTGCTGACGATCAACCAGACCCAAAAGGAGAAGATCATCATCGTACACGGTACCGATACTATGCATATCACCGCAGAATATCTTGCCGAGAGCGAACTGGAGAACAAACAGGTGATCCTCACCGGTGCGATGGTTCCCTACACTATCGACCCGGTCGAAGCAACTGCCAACATAGCCTCGGCAATCGGTTTTGTCCGTGCCAACAGAGAGTGTGGTGTCTTTGTGAGCATGAACGGTCTGATCGAACACTACCAAAATATCCGAAAAGACCGCAAAGCGGGACGTTTTGTCCCTAAAATAGTTAAATAACAGTAGTCAAATAACTCTATTTGTGATTATCGACGGTAGGCGGGATGATCTCTCCGCTTGCCTGCATACTGAGTGCTTCAGGATACTTCTTGTAGTGGGCTCTGACCGCATTGGCGAGACGCTTTTTGACCGCTTCATCCACGAGCACTTTGTTACCCTCCGGAAGTGCGTCAAGCAGTGCAAGCAGAAGTTTGTCCTGAGGCTCAGGCATCTTCTCAAGCCAGCTGTAGAGCAGTGGCTTGTTGATATGAGATGGGAGTGATCCCATGATCCCTATATCGTTCTGATCATGTACAAGCAAGCCCGAAGTTGTCCCCCGGTCAAGGGTGAGTACCTGAAAAAGATAGAGCGTATGGTAATCGAGCTGTGCCTGTTTCTCCTCTGCCGTATAGGTAATATAGCTCTGCAGTGCCTGCACGATGATCCCGACATAGGCATCGATCACCGCCTTACCAAAGTTTCTGGCAAAATTGAGATCCTCCCCGAAGTTGCCACTGTTGAAGTGTTCCAGATAGAAATGGCTCACACCACGCGTACGCTCCAAAACAGGGATGTAGAAATAGCGCTCACCCTGTGCCATACCCTCCTCTTCATACGCTTCTGCCGCACGTGAGAGTGCCATCTCGAAGTCTCTTTGAAAGACATCGTCTTTGAGTGAGGGGTTGAGATCTGCCATGATACGCCAGTACCCCTCTCCATCCTTCATCTCGGTCCATGAGATATGCATATGTACCGAAGGCGCATGGGGGTTTTGCGGATGGATGATCGTAGAGATGGCCGTTGCGGAGCCAAGCTTTTTGGCTGGATCATCATCATAGTGTACCTGAGAGATATTGACCGAACCGCGATTGAAAATGTGTTCATCTCTCGTCTCATAGCGTACACCGCCGCCGTGTCTGCCTTCGTCACGTTCCCATTCGACCGCTTCACAGCCTTTGGCTGCACCGAAAGTATGGCTGATATCATCAAGCTTGCCCACAAAGTACTCCTGCAGCTCTTCTACAAGTGCATAGGCTTGCGCTGCCTTCTCGGATTGTGCCGGTATCCTCATTATCATCCTTTACATTGTGATTTGGGATTATATCATAGCTTTATCAGATTTTGTTACAATTACGACTTAGGGATATATCGATAAAAAGGAAAAAGAATGAAACATAACCTATCAGCTATTTTGATATTAGGCGCTGTGATTACAGGGTGCAGCACACCTGGAATGATCAAGCCGGCTTCACACACCGTAACCCGGCATTACGAAAAACCCACACCCCAAAAAGAGGCGGCCTTTAACGAGACGATGGGCAAAGTAGCACTCAGTACACAGGAGGACCTCCGCTACAAAAAACTGGCGCTCGATACACCCGAAAAGAAAGCGTGGTTCAAGCAACTGCTCTACCGTCTCTGGGACAGACAGATCACACGGGCACAGTTTATTCAGGAAGGACTGCAGAAATATCCGGACAGAGCCTATGAGTTCCGCTTTATCGCCAATGGCTTTCAGAAATACTCATAACCCCAATCTCAGCGGTAGTCGATAGGATCGACTGCCCCGGCTTCTTCAAAGCCTCTAAGTCTCAATCTGCAGCTGTCACACACACCACATGCACGCTCCTCATCCCGGTAACAGCTCCATGTATACTCGAGCGGTACGCCAAGCTCTATTGCCTTCTGGACGATCTGGCTCTTTTTGAGCGCGACAAGCGGCATCTTTATCTCGATGGCAGTCTCCTCTTTGGTACCGAGATTGACTGCTTCTTGCATCTTGCGGATATAACTCTCACGGCAGTCAGGATAACCGGAGCTGTCCTCTTCGACCACACCTATGAAAAGTGCCTCTGCGCCATGCTTCTCTGCAATAGCAGATGCAATAGAAAGAAAGATGCCGTTGCGAAACGGTACATAGGTTACCGGCACGCCCTCACCCAGTCCGCCGGTGGGTACCTCGATGGATCTGTCCGTCAGAGCAGAAGCACCGATCTGTTCAAAAAAGGAAAGGTCAATCTCATAGCGCTCGCTCGCATCCAGATGCTCCGCTATCTTCCGGAAGGCTTCGAGCTCTCTCTTTTCGGTACGCTGACCGTAGTTGAAATGCAGTGCGATGATCTCATACCCCTCCTCTTTTGCGATCTGGGCAGCAAGGGCACTGTCCATGCCTCCGGAGATGATGCATACTGCACGTTTTGACATAAAACCATCCTTTTTGAGCATTGCTTCTTTTTACTGCCATTTTACCAAGATTTGGGTAAACTTCCAGCATGATACTCGACATAGATAACCAAACCGAACTTGCTCTTGAGACTGCTATGCTCGAAAAGATCGCCTCTGATCTTACCGCTGCACCGATCGAACTTATTGTCGTCAATGATGACGATATCAAGAGACTCAATCAAGCTCACAGAGGTAAAGAGAAGGCTACCGATGTTCTCTCTTTCCCGCTGGAAGCGTCATTTACCGAGACTTCTGTCTTTGGGATGCCTCTGGGCTCCATCGTCATCTCGGCAGACCATGTCATAGCCAAAGCCAAGATGTATGGACACACTCCACAGGATGAGTTTGCCCTTCTTTTTATACACGGCTTGCTGCATCTGCTTGGTTATGACCATGAGAAGGATGATGGTGAAATGCGTGCCAAAGAGCGGGAGCTTATCGAGAAATGGCAGTTGCCTGCAAGCTTGATCGTACGAACGGAGGAGAAGTAATGGATTTTGTGATTTTTGTCATCTCTATGGGTGTGCTCATCTGGGGTGCAGATCTGCTGATCGAACAGAGTGAGCGTATCGCACTGCGCTTCAATATCTCCGAGTTTATTATCGGTGCGACACTCATCGCACTGGGTACCTCGCTGCCCGAGATGGCTGCCAGTGTCGCAGCAAGCTTCAACGACAAAGCTGCACTTGCCGTCTCCAATGTCATCGGAAGCAATATCCTCAATATCACCCTTGTACTCGCTTCGGTCTTTCTGATCGCCAGACAGATCAACCCTGACAGGGATTTCTTCGCCAAGGACAGTACCTGGGCGCTGATGCCGGTGATGGTCTTTATCTTGATGATCCTTGACGGTGAGATCTCCCGTTTTGACGCGGCGCTGCTTTTGTTGATGATGGGTGCCTATCTTCTCTTTCTCATCCAAGACAGCAAGAGTATCCCAGAACCCGAACTCGATATCGACGAGGTAAGCGACTTCTCATGGATCAAAACAATCCCTATGCTTCTGCTTGGGCTGGTTTTGGTGATTGTGGGAGCAGACTTCACTGT
>JALWKQ010000045.1 GCA_027081395.1 Sulfurovum sp.
AGAAGTGCACTGAGTTCAGGTGTAAGTGCACCGTTTGCACCCATCTGCCCAAGCCCAAAGAGGATGCCCCAGACAGCAAAAGTAGCTCCCAACGCCAACGCCACCACGACACCGGTATTCATCATCCTCGCATGAAACGGCAGCTTGAAGAACAGTATCAACACCATGGCAAGTGCAAAGAGAGGAAGGATCACCTTGTCATAAAAAAGTGCCCTGATCTTATCGGAGTTGAGGTGCTGAAGATTGAGCAGATGCCATGTACTGTAGGCATCAAGAATATTGAGCGCTTTGCCTTCATAGAGGGATTCGATGATCTTCGGCTTGTATCCTTTGAGTGTTTTGATCTCTTTTTTGAACTCCACATGGTAGCGCTGCAGCGTACCGTTGGCATCATAGAGATGTGTCTTCAAGCGGGCATTCTTTGCGATCCACCGGTCTTTATCGAAGAGTGCGTAGGGAGCATGGATCGTATAGCGTACCTGATCATCTGCTACCTTGAAGAGTGTCAGTTCGTAGATCTTCTTCTCGATGGGATCGAGTCTGTTGACATAGACAAACGTATCATTGTATTTGAAAAAGAGATCATTGATGTTGTAGGCATTGTATTGGTTCTTCAGAAGGGCATTAGCTTTGTCTTTGGCGTAGGAGAACTCTGTCATATTCAAAAATGTAAACAGGAAATAGACCATGATCGCTATGATAAAAAAAGGAAAAAAAAGCTGCTTTTTATTGTAGCCGAATGCATGCATGGCGGTCATTGTATTGTGCTTCACCAAAGAGAGCTTGGTGATGATCACGGCAAAAACGAGTGCAAGGGGGTAGAGCAGTCCCAGCGCCTCCTGCCACATATAGAAAATGTAGAGTATCTTGTAATTCGAAGAGTCATTCAGTTTTTGCGAATACTGAAAGTAGTCCATCATAGCAAATGCAAATGAAAGCCCAAAAAGAAGCGCAAGAAAGTTTTTCATATAGTGCTTTGCCAAATAAGCAAAATGTAGTGACGGCATTGCGCTATCCTTTCATCAGAGTTTCAACGCTTTTGAGGCTGTAGTTTGATTTGACCATCTCCAGATCATATTCTATCAGTTTTTTGCATGCCTCTGCAGCATGTTCTATCAATCTCTCCAAATAGGGGGCTTCATCCTGGGAAAAATCATGCAGCACATAATCTGCCACTTGTGATTTATGTTCGGGCTTGCCCACCCCGATACGCACACGAATATATACTTTGCCTATCATTGCATCCAGTGACTTGAGTCCATTGTGCCCGCCGTGCCCGCCGCCGCGCTTGAAGCGGACTGCGCCAAACGGCAGATCGATATCATCATGGATCACGATAATATCCTCTGTCTCTATCTTTAAGAACTGTTTGACTGCCTGCACACTCTTGCCTGAGAGGTTCATATAGGTCATAGGTTTCAAAAAAAGAAGATTGCCGGCTCTGTATAGTTCGCCGTGAAAAGAGGTTTTGGAGATATCTCGGGCTCCAAAGTCTTCGACCAGCTTGTCGATGACTCTGAATCCAATATTGTGACGTGTCTTTTCGTACTTTGATCCCGGGTTACCCAGACCTACGAAAAGCTTCACTGTTTTGCTTTGTTATTTAGACTTGATGACACCACAAACAGAGACATGAGGCTTGTCCATCAATTTACAATTTTCAGGTGCTTCGATATCTCTTACGAGGATTGATTCATCTCTGTCAAGGTCTGAAACATCCAGATCAAATTTTGCCGGGATATCTTCGATTTTTCCTCTGACTTTCAATCTCTTTTTGGAGATGATCAGTACACCTTTGTTCTTCAGACCTTTTGGTGTGCCGTGTGTAACAACCGGTACAAGATAGTCTGCTACCTGACCCGGTACAGCAACGAGAAGATCCACATGTACAACTTCACCGTGAACAGGATGGAGCTGATACTCTTGAATAACGACATTGAGCTCTTTGTCACCTACTTTTACAGGGAATGCAAGGCTATCCTTATTTCTAACTGTTCTTGCAAACTCACCACGTTTGAACGCAGCTTGAATGTTCTCTACGCCTCTGGCATAAAGATTCGCAGTTAGATAACCATCTCTTCTAAGCTTCTTTGCAGTAGTCTTTCCGATACTCTCTCTAACGATACCTTCTAACATTTTCTATGTCCTTATTTTAAAATAGAAGCGGATTATACCCAAACTATCTTAAAATCTCTCTTCCTCTTCTTCATCCTCTTTGAAGCCGAATACATCAAGTTCCTGATCCAGCATCTCATCTCTTACCAGAGCACCCTTACCGACACCTTCCATCTTCAGTTTCATGTCGGCAGGGTTGCTTGCATACTCCAGTGCTGTCTCTTCGGATATCCTGTTCTCACGAAGCAGATCCAAAAGTGCCTGATCGAAAGTCTGTGTACCATAGATCTCTTTACCTTCAAAAAGTGCATCAGGGATCTCATAGTCACGGTCTTCTATGATCAGCTGTTCGATCCTCGCTGTCTTTTTGAGTATCTCTACAGCGGCCGTTCTGCCTCCCTGTTTGGTAGGTACCAGTCTCTGGGAGATCACCCCTTCAAGTACCGATGCCAGAGAACTTCTGATACGGTTCTGCTCCTCTTTACCGAACATACCGATGATCCTGTCGACCGTCTCTTTGGCATCAAGGGTATGCAGGGTAGAGAAAACCAGGTGTCCGGTATTGGCAGCATGCAGAGCGATATCGATCGTCTCAAGATCCCTCATCTCCCCGACCAGGATAATATCCGGATCTTCCCTCAATGCAGCCCTGAGTGCATCGGAAAAAGAGTGGGTATCCTGGCCTATAGCACGCTGGTTGACCAGGCAACCCTTATCTTTGTGGATAAACTCGATAGGATCTTCGACGGTAATGATATGTTTTTTCGTCTCATTATTGATCTTGTCAAGGATTGCGGCAAGTGTCGTTGATTTACCCGATCCTGTCACCCCCGTGACAAGGACAAGACCACGCTGGATCTCCGTAAAACTCTTGATCACTTCAGGGAGCTTCAACTCATCGAGTGAAGGGATTTTGACAGGGATCAGACGAAAGACTGCACTCAATCCGTCCATTTGATAAAAGAAGTTAACACGGAAACGGTTGTTTTCATCCAAAACATAGGTAAAGTCGAGATTTTTTTCATCCTTGAGCTTGATAAACTGTTCGGGAGACATGATAGACTTGGCGATCTCCTCTACCATATCAGCACTCAGCGCATCTTTGCCAAGCACTTTGAGAACGCCATGGACTCGGACTCTTGGGATCGCACCCGATTTAAGATGCAGATCCGATCCCTCGTTACTGACCATACTGCGTAAAAATAACTTGAGTTTCTCTTCCATGGTGTTCCTTCTCTCTATTTTAGTGTGTCGAGCATTTCTCCAAAGGCTTTCTCAAAAGCCTGCAGACCCTCTTTGAGAAGTCTATCATAGATCTCTTCCATATCAAATCCGTTATCTGCGAGTTTGGTAAAGTAGCCGTTGATCAGATCGTCATCCAGAGGCAGTTTGGGCGTACCCTCTTTTTTGGCGATATAGGCTTCGATCGTGGCAAGCGGTGCGGTATTGACAGAGTGGGGAGCGAGAAGCTCTCTGATGTAGTAGTCAGCAGGCAGATCATCCCCTTTGACACCGGTACTTGCAAAGAGTGTACGCACAGCCGGTGTATGGTTCTTCTCGATAATATTGTATATCTTGGCGGCATTGTAGATACCCGTTTTGCCTGTTTCGATCCCATGCTGTGCCAGCTCAGGATCCAAGAGCCTGTCAAAACGGCTCACAAAAACTGAGATCACACCCTCACAGCGTCCGCCACCGCTTGCTTCAAAGGCATCAAGCCCCTTTTTCATTGCTTTGAGACAGCGCTTTGCCTGTGTCGGAGAAAAGACCAGTGTGGCATTGACAGAGATACCGGTACTCAGCAGCTCAGTCATCGCATCATAGCCCGCTTCCGTCGCAGGCACCTTGATCATCACATTGGGCTCATCGATCGCCGCAAAGAGCCGTTTGCCCTCAGCCACAGTACCTTTTGTATCGTTTGAAAGGAAAGGATCCACCTCTATAGAGATATAGCCGTCATTTCCGGCGTCGTAACACTCACGCAGTTCCTGTGCAGCAATACGGATATCGGTGATCGCCAATGCCTCATATTTCTCTTTTGGACTCTTGTCACCCATCTGAGCCAGCTGCTCTTTGTACGCCAGTGAAGAGCTGATCGCCTGAGCAAAGATCGAAGGGTTGCTCGTCGCACCGTTGATGATCCCCTTTTCCAGCATTTGAGGAAACTCACTTCTCAAAAAGTCTCTCTCGACAAAATCCAGCCACAACGAGAATCCTATATCTCTGTTACTCATCTCTATACTCCCAAGAAAAATGATGCCAATAGCCCGTATCACCGGGGTCACTCAAGGCAACTTCCAATTCGTCCAAAAAGCGATCTCTCGGAACGACCTCCGCACCCAGACCGACCATATGATCCGTCCTCATCTGACAATCTATAAAATCATAACCTTTAGCGCCTAAAACGTCACTTAGTGCTTTGAAGGCTACCTTGGAGGCATCGGAGACAAGCGAAAACATAGACTCTCCAAAAAAGGCTCTGCCCAGTGCTACACCGTACAGACCGCCTACAAGCCTGCCACCCAGATGCACCTCGACACTGTGGGCATACCCCTGATCATGCAGAGATTCATACGCTTCAATGATCTCGGGAAGTATCCATGTCTTCTCCTGCCCCTTGCGCCGCACAGAAGCACACTGGCGGATCACCTCGGGGAAATGACGGTCAAATGTTACACTAAAACCTTTGTTTTTAAGTACCCTGCGAAAAGATTTACGTACTTTAAACTTATCAGGATAGAGAAGTAGACGGGGATTGGGAGACCACCAGAGGATCGGGTCATTTTCGTTGTACCAAGGAAAGATGCCCTGCCTGTAGGCACTGAGCAGACGCATCGGACTCAGGTCACCTCCATAGGCAAGCAGACCTTCATCTGAAGCTAGTCGCGGATCGGGAAACTGGCAGGAGTGCCTGCTAAGCGCAGGGATATAGTACTCCTCATCAAACATTGATGACATAAACCAATCCTTTTATGTTTGGCATTAGTTTTCCTCATCAAAAGCGAAACGGAGTGTATCGTTTTTGTAAGAGACCTTGACCTCACCACCCTCTTTAAGGCTGCCAAAAAGTATCTCATCAGTGAGTGCCTCTTTGATCTTCTCATCGATCACACGTGCTATATGACGTGCACCATAACGCTCATCGTATCCCTCTTTTGCCAGATACTCTTTGGCTTTTTTGCCAACTTTGACACGGATGCCTTTTTTGCCAAGGAGAGTGTTGAGTTTCTCCAGTTCGGTATCGATGATCTTGACCAGACTCTCCAGACTGAGCGGCTTGAACTCGATCGTAGCACTCAGACGGTTTCTGAATTCCGGAGAGAAGAATGCCGCGAGTGCTTTGTCCGTTTTGGCGGAAGTATCTTTCTCGAAGCCCATGACATTCGCCTCTTTGGTACCGATATTGGAGGTCATGATGAGTACCACATTCTTGAAGTCGCTCACCACGCCGTTGTTGTCCGTCAGCTTGGCACCATCCATCACCTGCAGAAGGATATTCATGATATCCGGATGCGCCTTTTCGATCTCATCGAGCAGCAGTACGGTGTGCGGGTGCTTCTTGATCATCTCAGTCAGCAGTCCCCCCTGCTCATACCCTACGTATCCCGGAGGCGCACCCACCAGACGGCTGACGGTATGCGGCTCCATATACTCACTCATATCGAGACGCTCAAAATGGACATGCATCGTCTCAGCAAGCTGTGTGGCGAGTGCAGTCTTTCCTACACCTGTCGGTCCGACGAAGAGGAAAGAGCCGATCGGTCTGTTCTCTCCGTTGAGCCC
>JALWKQ010000046.1:0-2858 GCA_027081395.1 Sulfurovum sp.
AAAGCACTGCTTGAGAAGCTGATGGATCCTGAGATCACCCTCGAAGACTCAGTCAAGCTCTATGAAGAGGGACTGGGGAGCATCAAAGAGGCGCAAAAGCTCATCGAAGAGGCAAAAGCGAAGATCACTGTGATCGAGCAGGCCAATCAGATCGTAGAGGAGTAGGGTATGTCCAAGCAACTGGTCGTAGCGGCTTTGCAACTTCCGACACTGGGGATGAATGCGACCAGACTGGAGTTCTATCTCTCCAAAGCCAAAGAGCGGGGAGCGGATGTGATGCTGCTGGGTGAGTATGTGCTCAACCACTTTTTCAAAGAGTTTGCGACGATGGCACCCAATATGGTCAGATCACAGACCCAGAAGCATCTAGAGCTTCTCAAACAGCTTGCCCTCAAGTACGACATCGTTTTTGTCGCACCGATTATCGTCACCAAAAAAGACGGCTATCATAAGACGATCGTCAAGATCTCTCCCAAGAACACCCGCTACTATGAACAGCAGATACTACTGCCCTATGCGCATTGGGATGAGAAGCGCTTTTTTGCCAATCCTGTGCGCCCGCTCAAAGATCCGATGACTTTCAATCTCAAGGGGTTCAAGATCATGGTGATGGCAGGCTTTGAACTCCACTTTGATCCCTTTTGGGAAGCGGTGACCCGCAAAAAGGTCGATTTGGTACTTCTGCCGACCGCCTCGACATTCGGATCGCACAACAGATGGCGTGAGATTATTAAGACCAAAGCCTTTTTGCATGGCTGTTTTATCCTGCGTGCCAATCGGCTGGGTGAGTACAGTGACGATGAGGTCAAGTGGAAGTTCTACGGCGATACAATGCTTGTCTCTCCTGAAGGGGAAGTGGAGATGATGCTCGAGGACAAGGAGTCGATGCTGGTGGAGGTGATCGACAAAGCAGAGGTGACAGAGCACCGTAGGGCATGGGGCTTTGAGAGAGAACTGAAACAGAGAGAGGAATTGGCATGACACCACAAGAGTATTTTAACAGACAGATCCAGCTGTGGGGCGAGACGACCCAGAAGTCACTTGAGAGCAAGAAGATCGCGATCATCGGATCGGGGGGATTGGGCTGTACACTGGCGATGGCACTGGGAACTTCGGGGATTGGAGAGATCCATATGGTCGATTTCGACACTGTCAGCGCACACAATATCCACCGCCAGATCGCCTTTACACTCGATGATGAAGGGAAGAACAAAGCCAAAGCGGTTGCCGCGCTTCTGGAGAAAAAGAATCCGTTTGTCAAAGCGGTAGCGTTCGATATGGCGTTTGAGGATTTCAAGGAGATGGGCAACAGCTATGACCTCATACTGGATGCGACAGACAATCTACCCGTGCGTAGCGAGATAGACAAGTATGCCAAAGCGAGCGCAACACCGTGGGTTTACGCTTCTGTAGAGGAGTACAACGGACAGGTATGCTTCTTTGAGGATGCCAACTTTCAGGTCTTTAACATCTCCGACCACAAGCCCGGCGGGATCACTGCACCGATCGTGATGCATATCGGATCACTGCAGGCAAATCTCGCACTGCGCTATCTGGCGGGACTGCCGGTGCGCAAAGATATGCTCTACTATCTCTATTTCAACGACGAAGGTGAGCTTGTCACCCAGAAATTCGGAATGCCGAAAGCCGAATAGTGTTACAATAGTAAAAATCAAGGAGTCACTATGAAACTCAAATGGTTAATATTGGCAGGTACGATGCTGTGGCTGTCCGGTTGTACGCAAGAGACACAGAACAGTCTGAGCCGCTCGTTGCAAAACTGGACGGGTACCAACGGTGTACTTGACGTTTATGCAGGCGACAAACTCGTACACAGGATGATCAAGATTGACAAGATCTCGACAGCCAAAGGTACAACAGACGGCAAACCAAGACCCTATCGCTACGGATACGGCTATCACGATCTCAACTTCAACTACAAGGTTGACCCGGGTGAGAAGAAAGAGTATTTCGAGTTTTCAGACTATTCGACCAGCTATTTCTTCTATGAAAAAAATTCAAAATATCCAACAAAATAACGTTAAAAAGGAGAAACAAAACGATGAAATTTATTGCGACCAAAGAGGCACCTGAAGCGATCGGCCCATATTCACAGGCGATTGAGGCAAACGGATTTATCTATACATCGGGGCAGATCGCACTGATGCCTGACGGGACGATGGAGACCAGAGATGTGGAGCATCAGACCCATCAGGTGATGAAAAACCTCTTTTATGTACTTGAAGCGGCGGGTGCACACTTCAATGATGTGATCAAAACGACGATCTATCTGACTGATATGAACGACTTTGATGTGGTCAACAAAGTCTATGCACACTACTTCGGACTTCATAAGCCTGCACGCAGTACGGTCGCGGTAAAGACACTGCCCAAAAATGCTTTGGTTGAGATAGAGTGTATCGCATTGGCGGGGGCGGATTATACTTTTTGATCCCTCTATAGGGGAGAAATCCGCACTTTAAAACTAAATTAAAATAGTTTTGGGTATAATCACGAACTTTTTAAAAATCACAGATAGTAAAGGGTTTGCAATGTACGCAATCATTAAAGCAAGTGGCCAACAATTCAAAGTGCAAGAGGGTGATATCATCTGTTTTGACAACATGGGTCTTGAGCCAAAATCAGCAGTAGAGTTCAAAGAAGTTCTGGCTGTGGACAACGGTGAATTAACAGTAGGTACTCCTTTTGTAGAGGGTGCAGTTGTTAAAGGTGAGGTGATCAACGAAGGCAGAGACAAGAAAGTGATCATCTACAAGAAGAGAAGAAGAAAAGATTCTAAGCTCAAAAGAGGTTTCAGAAGAGACTTCACAAGAGTAAGAATTACAAAAATCGCATAA
>JALWKQ010000046.1:2958-5872 GCA_027081395.1 Sulfurovum sp.
AGGAGCAAGATATGGCACACAAGAAAGGTCAAGGATCCACTCAGAACAACCGTGACTCAGCTGGACGCCGCTTAGGTGTAAAAAAATATGGCGGTGAAAAAGTCATCCCAGGAAACATCATCATCAGACAAAGAGGAACAAAAGTACACCCGGGTACAGGTGTAGGTATGGGTAAAGACCATACAATCTTCGCACTTGTTGAAGGTGTCGTCAAATTTGAAAACAAAAGCAGAAGCCAAAAGAAAGTTTCTGTAGTACCTGCATAACAGAATCTATCTGTATCTATCCGGAATCTCTTCCGGATCGAAATCACACGAACTTATTTTATCAAACAATCACAATATTAGATTGTCATCCTCGTCAATCTTCAACAATCCGCGGCATCTGTTACGTCCGAGAAACCATCCTTTATAGTAGTCATTGCTGTTGTTAAAGAGCCAGTGGGATTTATGGTAGTCGCCTCGTGCAGTTTCGCAGCCGTCACGGATCCCTTTTTTGTAATGCCGTGTGAGATGGGCACCGAAATAGATGTTGTGATAATAGTATCCGCCCTGGCTTTGCGGTACGCTCTTCGGTGCACAGCCGCTTAGAAAAAGCAGTGATGTCAAAACAGATATGGAATAGACTTTTTTAAGATCTTGCATGGTGTGCTTCTCTTCCCTTTGTATATGCAAAATTATAACAAGTTATTTTCGAATTTGGATATAATTCCATAATTCATTTTCATCTCGGGCTCCATTTTGGAATCTTGGGATGATCTTTTTGAGATATAAAGGTAAAAAATATGTTTGTAGATAGTGTAGAACTGACGATCAGTTCAGGTAAGGGCGGTGCAGGTGCCGTATCGTTTTGGACGGAGAAATTTGTTATCAAGGGCGGACCAGACGGCGGAGACGGTGGTCGTGGAGGATCGGTCTTTTTCAAGGTGGACAACAATACCGATACGCTCTCAGCACTGCGGGGACGCAAGGTAATCAAAGCGGAGAATGGACGTCCGGGAGAAGGACGAAAGAAATATGGACGTAAAGGACAGGATACTATCATCACCGTACCTCCGGGTACACAGGTGATCGATATGGAGACAGGAGAACTGCTGCTGGATCTGGTCAAAGAGGGAGAGGTGGTCAAGTTCCTCGAGGGGGGCAAAGGAGGACTGGGAAATATGCACTTCAAAAATGCGAGCAACCAGAGACCGACCTATGCACAGCCAGGGCTTCCCGGTATCACCAAGCAGGTACGGCTTGAGATGAAGCTGATCGCTGATGTAGGACTAGTAGGCTACCCCAATGTCGGCAAATCGACACTGATCTCCACACTCTCCAACGCCAGACCGCAAGTAGCAAACTATGAGTTTACGACATTGACACCAAAGCTGGGTGTAGTGAGTGTGGGGGATTATGATTCGTTCATGATGGCAGACATCCCCGGCATTATCGAAGGTGCGAGCGACGGTCGGGGACTCGGACTGGAGTTTTTGCGGCACATCGAACGTACCAAGACACTGCTTTTGATGATCGATGCTTCCAATTACAGAGAGATGAAATATCAGTATGAGACCCTGCTTGTTGAACTGCAGCGCTACTCCAAGACGCTTGCGACACGCAAGCATGCAGTCGCGGTGACCAAAATCGATGCATTGAGTCAGGATGAGGTCAACACTTTGACGGAGAAGTTCCTCCAAGATATCGGGCTGGAGCCCAATGAGACACTGAAGCAGTACAAGGCAGATGAGAACTATCTCAGTTACGGGTTCAAAAATGACTTTGGTTTGACACTCCCGGAGCAGGCACCGCTCTTTGTACTCCCGATCTCATCGGTGGCACATCTCAATACAGAGCCGCTGCGCTATGCGCTGGCAGATCTGGTCAAACAGGTAGAAGCAGAAGATGCGGAGACATCAGAGGAGACAGAGATATCTTCCACAGAGGCAAGTGAGGCCAAATAATGCGTCTGGTGATTAAGGTAGGCTCGCATGTACTGACCTCTGAGGGTACGATTGCTAAAGAGCGGATGAAAGGACTGGTAGCACTGATCGCTGATCTCAAAGCGGCAGGCAATGAGGTGATACTCGTAAGTTCCGGAGCGGTAGCGGCAGGGTATACACTGCTGCCGCTGGATCGACACTCGGTAGCCAATCGTCAGGCGCTTGCCGCGATCGGACAGCCACTTTTGATGAAAATGTATCAGGAGAAGTTCGCACGCCATGAACTGCTCTGCTCACAAGTGCTGCTCAGTGCCGATGTTTTTGACTCCAAAGAGCATACCCAGCATGCTAAAAATGCTATCGACACACTTCTTGCAAACGGTGTAGTACCGATCATCAATGAGAACGATACTGTCAGTATCGAAGAGCTTGTTTTTGGGGACAACGACAGGCTCTCGGCACACGTGGCACACCATTTTGATGCCAAAATGCTGGTGATCCTCTCTGATATCGATGCATTTTACGACAAAGATCCCAACTGCCATGCCGATGCAAAGCCGAGGAGAGTGGTCACACATATCAGCGATACGGAGCTTTGTGCGGAGCACACACCGAACAATGAGTTCGCCACAGGAGGTATCGTGACCAAACTTCAGGCAGCTGACTATCTGATGAAACACGGCAGAGAGATGTTTCTTGCCAGCGGCTTTGATCTGGGTAATGTACGTGCGTTTTTGCTGCAAGGCAAACATGAAGGAGGCACACTCTTTAAGCCTGAGAAGCAGGAAAGGCGAGAGGAGACTTGATGAAGAAAAAAATTGTATATATGGGGACACCGGAGTATGCTAGAGAGATATTGGCATCGCTAATCGAAGCTGATGATATGGATGTGAGGCTTGTGGTGACACAGCCTGACCGTCCGGTAGGGCGTAAGAAGGTTTTGACTCCGCCGCCTGTGAAAGTGCTGGCACAAGCACACGGTATCCCGAT
>JALWKQ010000047.1 GCA_027081395.1 Sulfurovum sp.
CTCAAGAAAAGTTACTGTTCAAACGATTCTTGCGACACCAAACGCTGAAAGCGACCTACTTTAACTCCCTATTTGCTATAATCGATCATTCTATTGTTTATTTCCTAATTGGAGGGGTAACTTATGTTCGGTATATTTGACAGCAAAACGGAAGTGGCGGAAGCGAAAATCTTTTTTGGTTCTACCCAGGAGAGCAGAGAAGAGAGGAGTGAGCGCAAGAGTCCCTATGACGGCAAGGTAGTCTCTACTGCACCCGTATGCAGTGCCGAAGATGCCCAAAAAGCGCTTCAGATCGCACAGATGGCTTCGCGTGAAGCGAAAAAGAGTCCGCTTTCACAGCGTATCAAGTGGCTTGAGGATGTGGCACAGAAACTGGAGCAGGAGAAAGAGGTGTTTGCGATGATGCTCGCCAAGGAGGTTGCCAAGCCGATCACGTTTGCCCGTATCGAAGTGGAACGCTGTGTTGAGACGATCAGACTCACTGCGATGGAGCTGGTCAATCTGCATGGCGAGACGATCCCTACCGATGTGATGCCAAGCGGCAAGAGGACGGTTGCCTTCTACCGTCGTGAGCCTGCCGGTGTGGTGGTGGCGATCACGCCGTTCAACTTCCCGCTCAACCTTGTCGCTCATAAGATCGCACCGGCGCTCGGTGCAGGCAATGCAGTGGTGCTCAAACCGACTCCCGAAGCACCGATGAGTGCGTATATGCTTGCACAGCTCTTTGTAGAGTCACCCTATGCGGTACCCGATGCATTGAATGTCGTTTATGGTGATGCTGAGGTAGGGTCGGCGCTGGTAAGCAGCGATATCCCGCGTGTCATCTCCTTTACCGGTTCGGTACCGGTGGGCAATATCATCACCAAGCAGGCAGGTATCAAAAAGGTCTCTCTCGAGCTTGGCGGCAATGCAGCGACCTATATAGACAAGAGTGCTGATCTGCAGCTTGCTGCACAGCGCTGTGCTTTTGGTGCGTTTTACAACTCGGGGCAGGTCTGTATCTCCCTACAGCGCATCTATGTCAACGAAGCAGTCTATGAGGCGTTTGCAGAGCTTATGGCACAAGAGACGCAAAAGCTCAAGGTCGGCTCCCCCTATGAGGAGGAGACGTTCATGGGACCGCTGATCGATGAAGAGGCGAGACATCGTGCCAAAAGCTGGATCGCTTCTGCCAAAAACGAAGGTGCCAGAGTCATTGCGGGTGGTGAAGAGATCGAGGGTATCTTCCCTCCGACTGTGATGGCAGATGTGACCGATGAGATGAAGATCGTCTGCGAAGAGGTCTTTGCTCCGATTGTGAGTCTGGTGAGTGTACCTGATTATGAGACAGCGATAGGCAAGATGAATGATTCGCCTTACGGGTTGCAGTTTAGTATCTTTACCAATGATCTGAAGCTGACACAGCGCTTTGTAGATGATGCCGAGTGCGGCGGGGTCGTGGTCAATGACATCCCAACCCTGCGCTTTGATGTGCAGCCCTATGGCGGCACAAAGCTCTCAGGTGTCGGACGGGAGGGGCCGAAGTGGGCCTTAGAAGAGTTCACCGAGATTAAATCAGTCGTGATTTGCTAATTATTATGTGAAGGGAGATAGAGCGTATGGATTTTTTGTTTCAGACAGGTTTTTTGGGGACGCGGGCACCGCTTTTTATGGATATCGTCTCTGTGATTGTGGCACTCCTGCCATTTTTGATCTACGGAGCGATTGTACTGGCAAAAAAAGGCAACTACCGTGGGCATGAAAGTGTCCAAAAACTGCTCTTTTTTGTTTCGGTGACTGTTGTGGCATTTTTTGAGTATGGTGTACGTATGGAGGGAGGCTACAAGAATCTGATGGAGGGCAGTTCGGTTTCCCACAACTATCTGCTCTATGTGCTTATCTTTCATATCATTATTTCTGTGATTACGCTGCTGCTTTGGATCTATACACTCTATGCGGCAATGCGCTATAAGCGAAGCAAAGCACTGCCCGGACTCTACTCTGCAGCACACCGAAAAGATGGACTGCGCACCTTTGTCGGGATCATCCTGACGATGCTGACGGGTGCATGGGTCTACGCCCTGCTGTTTGTCTTCTGATGAAAAAGATCGCCCTCTCTGCCTGTCTTTTGGGCAAGAACTGCCGCTACGATGGTACAGACAACCGCAACGACCTTCTGCTCTCGATGCTTGAGGGGTATGAGATCGTACCGTTCTGCCCGGAGGATTTTGCCTTTGGTACACCGCGTCCGACGATGGATCTTGTCAAACAGGATGAAGATATCAGAGCGGTCTCAAACGAGACAGGGGAAGATCTGAGTGATCCTGTGATTGCCTATGCGAAAGCATTTTTTGACAGCCATCCCGATATCGATCTCTTTATCGGCAAAGACCGCAGTCCAAGCTGTGGCGTCTGCAGTGCAAGGGTGTATGACAGTGATAAAAACCTGATCGGCAGCGATGCTGCAGGATTGATGGCGGCAGAGGCGATCAAACGTGGGATCCCCGCCAAGGATGCCGAAGACTATACAGCCGAAGATTATACAAAGGATAAAAAAGCATGAAACAACTATCTGTCTGGATTGCGATACTGTTTGTGATGATGACAAGTGTACACGCGGCGTTGCCGCATGATGACGGTACCAAGCAGGCGATCGTGAAGATCTATACGGTTGCCAAAGTACCGGACTATCTGACACCGTGGAGCTCATCGATGCGCAGTGCCACAGGTTCTGGCGCTATCATCGAGAGTGACGGGCACAACTATATCCTCACCAATGCCCATGTGGTCGCCAATCAGGCCTTTATCGAAGTGCAGCGCTATGGGGAGAGGCGACGCTATATCGCCAAGGTGCATGCGGTATCGCATCAGGCGGACCTGGCACTGCTGGAGGTGGAGAAAGCGGCATTCTTCGAGGGGGTCAAGCCACTCTCTTTTGGAGCACTGCCGCAAGTAGAACAGCGTATCGTTGTCTATGGATATCCCATGGGCGGCAATACACTGAGTGCCACTATCGGTGTGGTCTCTCGGGTAGAGCACCATGTCTATGCCCATAGCGGAGAGTCGTTTCTCGCTGTACAGGTAGATGCTGCGGTCAACCCGGGCAACAGTGGAGGTCCGGCACTATCAAACGGGAAGATCGTAGGGGTAGTGATGCAGGTGATCACCAAATCACAAAATATCGGCTACCTTGTTCCCGTGACGATGGTCAGACATTTCCTCGAAGATGTCAAGGACGGTAAAGTTGACGGATTGGCAGATCTGGGACTGGCAAGCCAAAAACTCGAAAACCCGACACTACGCCGATATAAAGGGTTGGATGAAAACGAGACCGGTATCCTGATAGACAGAATCCTTTTTCACTCTTCGCTCAAGGGGCTTGGAAAACCGGGTGATATTCTGGTCAGTGTAGATGGACACAGGATCGAAAATGACGGAACCGTTGAATTTCGCGAGCATGAATATACCAACTTTCACTACTTCGTCGATCAGCATCAGATGGGAGAGAAGGTCAAGCTCGGATTGATCCGTGAAGGCAAACATATAGAGGTGGAGGCTCCGCTCAAGTACAAAGCGGATGATATGTTCCTGGTCAAGACCACCCGCTACGATGTGATGCCGACCTACTTTATCGACGGGGGCTATGTCTTTTCACCCCTGACCCGCAATCTCATACGTTCGACCCGGCGCAACAGACTCACGCTGAGTTATCTTGCGGAGCAGTGGCAGACCAAAGAGAAGCAGGAGGTGGTCGTCCTGCTCAAGGTACTTGCCTCCGATATCAGCCGGGGCAACAACAACTTTGCCATGTGGCCGATAGAGAAGATCAATGGTGAGCGCTTTGTGGACTTCAAGGATTTTTACCGCAAAATGCAGCAATACACGGGACAGTACATTGTCCTCGAGGATAAAGACGGCTTCAAAGTGATCATCGATACCAAAGAGGCAAAAGCGAAACAAAAAGAGATTCTGAAAAAGTACAATATCGAATTTGACCGTTCGGAGGATCTGCGACAAGAGCAATAAGACGCAGAGGCAGAGCAGATGAAACTCAACAAAACAGAGAGGATCAAAAAGAACCTCGCTCCCTATGATTTCTATACGATGATAGGGCAGATCGATCTGCATGCACTCAACGAAGAGGAGCGCTTCTATCTCAAAAACTACGGTATCTATAATATCAAACTGGAGCCTGAGAGGTTTATGATCCGTCTGCGTATTGCAGGCGGAAGAATCGAGAGAGAACGACTGAGGTTTGTGGCAAACATTGCTCGCTCTTACAATGCCGAGCTTCTATTGACAGCACGTGCACAGCTGGAGATCCATGCACTCAACGCAGCAAATGTACTGGAGGTATGGCAGCTGCTCCATGATGCCGGATTCACCACGCTGCAGACGTTGACAGACAACTTCAGAAATATCGTCTGTGATCCCTACGACGGAGAGGATATCGACGCAAAAGTAGAGGTCTATCCCCTGATAGAGAAGATGCAGTCCTATTTTCTCGGTCAGCCTGAATGGATGGGGATGATCCCACGCAAGTTCAATACCGCTATCTGCGGTACGGCATCGACACATACCCATTTTTTCGGCAATGATCTGTACTTTGCACTGGCATCCAAAGGGAATCGGTGGGGATTCAATCTCTATCTGGGCGGCAAAAATGCTGAAGCGGCACAGGATGCAGATATCTTTGTGGAGCCAAAGAGGGTACCGGAGCTCTTCTTGGCAGTCGCCAAAGCCTACCGTCACTACGGTCTTCGCGGCACACGCTCGAAGACAAGGCTCTACCATCTCATAGCCGATATCGGGATGGCAGCGTTTGTGGCGCATATCCGGGAGTTCTACCCCTATACACTTGAAAAGCGGGGAGAGACGGCGATCCAAAAAGCCAAAGTCACAGCGTATAGAGAGCTCAAGAACGGGCGCTACGGTTACTGTGTGCAGAGCGAGTTTGGCAAGATAGATACCGCAAGTCTCCTGCAGATCATAACATACGCTGATGAAGCGGATCTCGAGATAAGAGTGGGCGTGGATCAAAATCTCTACCTGCTTGGACTGGCAGAGCCAACGATGCCCTTTGGGAAGACCTTGGGCGCATCCCATGTCACAGCGTGCGCAGGGAGCAGCTACTGTGCCCTCTCACTTTGGGATATCAAATCCGATACCCGCTATTTGCCTTTGGCATTGATAGAGAAGTATCAGGTACAGATAGGGTTCAGCGGCTGTCTCAAAGGTTGCGGCAGGCATCACCATGCCGATATCGGGCTGGTAGGACTGCGCACCAATACCTATGGCGAGACACGAAAAGCGGCAAGGGTGTTTTTGGGAGGAGAGTACAGCAGCGGCGGCAGGGTCGCAAGGCTCATTTTCCCGGTAGTGCCCATAGAAGAGCTGCGGCAGGTACTTTCTGTGGTGATCGATAGCTTTGTGCAGAGCGGTCTTGATGATTTTGAGCAGTTCAGCCGTGAATATCTCAATCCTCTCAGTACAGATTTTCTTTTATTGTGGTTTTTGGCAAAGTTGTCGTTCGGTTTTGACATACCGTTGCAAAAACTTCCGGAGAGAGCGCTTTACAGCCTGCTACGGCAGGTTGAGGGATTCCCTGATATTGATGAGGATGAGAAGTATAGCCGTACTATCAGCACACTGATGCACCGGCTCTGGGATGATTAGTCGTACTTCTTGAACTGCTCCAGCCAGGCTTTGTCCTCATCACTGAGTACGCCGACGCGCCCCAGCAGTTTGGCTTTGATCGAGAGGAGTTCGTCGGTATCGAGGTAGGCAAGCAGGTCAGGATTGATAGTCGCCTCCTCTCTGCCGTAGCTGATGAGTTTGTCGATCTCTTTGAGTAATTCTTCTTTAGTTTGTACATTTTT
>JALWKQ010000048.1 GCA_027081395.1 Sulfurovum sp.
AAAACACACTCGCAAGGCTTGGTGAGATCGCTGTGAGCGGAGAGTACACTGTAGAGTATCCACTCATCACCGACAATATCAACCGTATCGAAAAGATGATCAACAAAACAGGTGCCAAGTTCATCTCCTCACTGATGCTCGCCGCCAACCCACTCAACCGTGCGCACGAGAGGATGATACGCCAGGCTGTTTCCGATTCGGATCTGCTGATCATCTTTTTGCGTAAGCCGTTTACCTCAGAGGGGCTTAGATACGATATCAGACACAATGCCCTGACCACCTTCGTCGACAACTTCCTGCCGCGTAACAAAGTGCTTATCATTCCTTTTGAAAACACCTATATCTTTGCCGGATACAACGAACTGATCCTCGATGCCCTTCTGGCAAAAAACTACGGCTGCCATCAGCTAGTCGTCGGGAAAAACCACGGAGGACTGGGACTCTACTATGACCAGAACAGGCTCACCTCCGTCTTTGACCACTGCAAGGATATCGATATCCATATCAAAACAGTCGACGAATACGTCTACTGCGATACCTGCAAAACGCTGGTGAGTACAGAGACCTGCCCCCATGGACAGCACCACCATGTGCACTACCACAGCGAGTCGATCATGAAGCTGATCCAGTCGGGGCTGATCCCTCCTTCTATTCTCGTACGCAAAGAGGTAAGTGCCAATATCCTTGCAGCCCTTTTCCCTGAGCGTTTTGAAAACCTGCAGGAGATGCACTACTCGCTGATGCCCGGATCCGGTCTGCTCGAGCAGCAGAGTGAAGAGCAGTTCTATCTGAAACTGATCGAACTCTACCAGACCTCATCACTGACCTGATAGAAAAATATAGGAGCCACCATGACACTGCAAAAACTCTTTCTGACCTTTTTTGGCACGGGACTCAGCCCAAAAGCACCCGGTACTGTGGGTACACTCGCATCTCTGCCTGTCGGGCTTGCTCTACTCTACTACTTCGGGATGGAGACACTCTTTATGCTGACAGTTGCCATCACAGTCATCGGTATCTTCGAGATCAACAAATATGAAAACCAGACCGGTACCCACGACCAGCAAGAAATCGTCATCGATGAAGCAGCAGGGATGTGGCTGAGCCTTATGATCGCCTACTCTACTGCTGCGACCCTTACCTATCCCTTTGTTGATATCCTTGCAATCGTGCTTAGCTTCGCTGCCTTCCGACTCTTTGATATCTGGAAGCCCTCAACCATCGGCTGGATCGACAGAGAACTCAAAGGCGGACTGGGAGTCATGCTCGATGATATACTCGCCGGCATCGCAGGAGGGTTAATGAGTGCCCTCATTTTGATAGGAATTGGTAAAATGCTTTAAGTTTCGCGACTGAGAACTACTTCTTTATTTCCACAAATATTCTCTTTTGTAATGTTTATTATTACAAAAAATTATCGAAAATGTCGAAGAAAACTTCGACATTTTTCTGCCTTTTTGATCCTTTTTCTCCCTTTTTCTCCCACAGCCAACCCTACCCCCGGTATCAGTTTGGATGCCATTTTGCCTGCGAATTTGGTGCCGTCTTTTGCGAGGAGTTTGCCGGCTGTCTGCTGTGTCGCTTTGAGTTCTGCAGCGCCGTACATCGCCGTAGCGCCATTAACAGCGGCTGAGGTACCCATGATGACCGCTGCATCTGTTGTACTCATAGATGAGCCCTCTGCCTGCGGCGGTGTAACTGTATGTCCGTCTCCCATGTAGCCCTCATAGCCCTCCTCTGCGGCACCGGCAAGGGAACTTAGCCCCACCACCGCAGCTGCGCCTCCTAAGAACTTGCCTGCTTTGGTTTTTGCGAAGGATTTGCCGATCTCTTTGTACCATGATTTGGTTTGTGCGGATTTTGTGTTATAATTTCCTGTAAGTCGATCATTTAATGAAGGAGTTTTATCATGACTGGTAGTTTTATTATGGATGTTTTCATTTGGATGGGTATTATTTTGGGCATGGTTGCCATTGGTGGTTTTATTAGCGGAATTATCAAAGGGCTTAGAAGAAGATCCGCTAGTTAATCTCTCACCAGCATTCTCTGTTTTAGACCAAACCCTCTCAAATATCCCTCTCTTTGACGGTGAAAATGTTTTGACGGCTCTGTCGGCTGCTAGGAGCGAAGCGCCTGCATAGAGGCTCGCTCCGACTGCATCGCCGAGCATACCGCTGCCCTCGTATGATAATTTCTCACCACGCTCTGTAGTGTCTGTCGATGTGGCGCGTATTCTTATCTCTCCGCCTCTTCCCCTATCCATTGTCATACTGGTACCTGCGACCATAAACTGTTTGCCGCGCTCCATATCGAGTGCACCGAGTGATGCAAAGGCGTTGGAGAAGGCGATGCCGGTGGTGGCTTTAAGTCTGCCGTTTTCATCTGTGAGGGGCTTGCCGCTGCTGTCTGTCTGGAGTGCGCCTACTTCTGTGAGCTGTTTTATGGCTTCCTGGCGTTTGGCTTCCTTTTGTTTACCGAAGTATCCTGCTGTGGCGGCTTCGACGGTTCTGTTGACTACATTGTCGGTAAGTTCCTGGTTGTTGTCCAGATCAAAGCGTGTTTTATCCGCAGTTGCCTGTGCGCCTGCTTTTTTTCTTTCGCTTGCTACATACTCATCGTCTCCATCAAAGTGAGAGAGGCGCTCTTTGTCAGCCGCTGTCTTTCCTCTTGCCATGGCAGCAGACATACCGATATAGTCATCCTTGCCGCCTGCTTCTTTGACGCTGGCGATGCTGCTTTGGAGTTTGGCGCCTTGCAGGGCTGCTGCGAGGTTGGCTGCGGCGTTGGTGATGCCTTGTCCGAGTATTGCAGAGGCGGGGATCGCGCCGCTTATGATGCCTTTGGCGAGGCTCTTGGCATCTTCGTCGGAGAGTCCGGCGGCTTTGCCGTGGGCTATGATGCTGGCTTGGGTGGCGATGACTATCGCATTGTATTCCCACGCACAGCATGAGAACAAGCTCAAGTCTATATGATACTCTCTATAGTCTCTTGCAAAAGTTGGCTGTACGCTTCAAAAACCTCGCGCTCTATCTCTTTGTCTGAGCGAAACGCTTTATGATACTTCTCCAGTCTCTTCTGTCTCTCTTCATCGAGCCACTCCTCTTTGAAACGGGTGTCAGGTGTAAGGGCAAGGGGCTCCCTCCTGGCATGTGAACGTGATGCGAGTTTTTTGACAAAATAGAGTGCCCGTCCCAGAAGGATATAGGGGAAATTTCTGTTTTCCATCGGTCCTGCCTGCAGGTATCGTTTGCCCAGTTTCTGTCCAAGTACTTTGATATTGGAGAGTTCATCAAACCCGAAGTAGGCTCCCACACCGCCTATCACTGCACCGATCGCGCCGCCGACAAAGAGCGTATGTCCCGCAAAAAGCAGATCGATCCCCGCACCCGTAACAGCACCGGTCGTCGCTGCAGTGAGCATCATCTCCTTGCGTGTCAAGCCGAAGATATCTGCCGAAGATTCCGAGAAGAGATCCATCCCCTCAAAGAGCAGCGGTGCCTCCTCTACTTCGAGATGTGCATGGTTCCATACCCTCTCTATCTTTGCATGACTCTCTGCTTCCAGCTGCCGCAGTTTCTGCTCATAACGCTTACGGATCTCCTCTTTCTCCTGCCGGGTTGCCTCTTCACCTTTGATAGTGAGCTTTTCCCGATACCCCAGTGCAGTGACGATCAATGCCGTGATCACCTCTGCACTCTGCCTGATCTTTTGGTGCTGATACTGTTCAAAGAGTTCGATAGACTCCTTTATCTGTGCCGTCCACTCTTCACGCAGCTGTGCCATACTCTCCAAGATAGCGATCTGCTGAGCAGTGTCCGTACGCATAGGGTTGAAGGTACGTATGCTTTTAAAGTATTGGTTGAGTGCAGGTTTCCACTCTTGGGCATAATCATCCTCATCGATATGATTGAGCAGTGCCATCGAGGGCTGTCCTGTCCACTGCAAAATCTCCATCTCCGCCTCATACTCTTCCCCGTAGGGCTTTGAGGCATCGACCACATAGATGATCCCCGCACCCTGCATGATCGGTTTGAGAAGTTCGATCTCATCATGATATCTGGGATCATCACGGTGTGTATCGATGAACTTACGCACAACCTCTGGGCGTTTGGCAGCACTGACATCATGGGACTTCAGCCACTCCAGTACCCCTCTGGCACGCTGAAAACCGGGTGTGTCTATCAGCTCATAGATCACTCTGCCGTCAACCTGCAGGGGATAGCTCTTTTGCTCGTGTGTCGTTCCCGGTACATTTGAGATCGCTACCGTATCATCCTGTGCCAAGGCAGCTACGATCGAGCTCTTGCCTTTGTTGGGGTGTCCTACCACGGCAAATTTCGGTGTCACTTTGGGTATCAGCGCTTTATCCATACATTCCTCCATCCCTTGGCTGCAAGTTTCTGTGACCAGACATCGGTGTCGGATCCTTTGGCACGGTACTCCTGCTTGGCTGTGCCTACAGGCAGCACAGTCACACGCTTGGCTTTGGATACCAGTGCAGCAAGAAAATCAATGAACTCCATCGTCGGCGGCTCCCATGCTTTGACGACAAGCAGGATATCCCCTCCCCTACCTATGCTCTCGGTCACCCTCTTGTCCTCTTCAAGGCTTCTGCTGCCGCCTGCTTCCGCCAGCATCGGTGCAGTAATGCCAAAGCGCTCTGCTATCACTTTCAGCTTCGCTTCGTCTATCGCCCAGCCTATAAGTGCATCGTAGCGGGGGTTGAGAGAGGTAAGCTCTCCTATTTTTTCTGCACTCACGGGATGTTCTGCTGTTTTGTCGCTGTGTTCATGGGTAGTGATGAGCGGTTGGTGCATATCGTGCAACAGTCTCTTGGCTCCCTCAAGCGAGAGAATAGATCGCTGCAGTGCCCGCCTGTAGCCAAACTCGGCGACGAGTATCATCACCAGACGCAGTACGATGGCGTAAAAGAGTGTCGCCATTGCCAGAAACTTCCACCATCCGCCCAGCATCGAAGCATGTGAGAGCATCGATTCGCTCAGCTTCTCTCCAAGTCTGTAGTAGTGGCTCTGCTCGATAAGTTCAGCTGACGGTACCGCCGAAGGCATCCACTCTCTCCACGGCAGCGCGATCCAAGAGAGTAGCCGATGAAACGCTTCGGGTATTACATCGAGTGTCGTACTCCAAACAAAGGCGATATCTTTGGTCACCACCATGCCTATCAGTGCTACAAACAGACCGAGCGAAAAGCTCAGCGCGATCCACTGCGAACGACGTATGATGATCCAGTTTGCCAAGAGCGGATTGATCTTGATCTGGTTTATCTCCTTTTGGGCTTTTTGGGAAAAGAGTGCCAAAAGACGCTCCATCCAGTAAGCCGGAGAGAGGTGGATCAGCGTACTCTCTCTGCGGTTTGCCCGCAACATAGAGAGGAGTGCCAGTATCATCGTCAAAATCGGCATAAGGATCACCATCGCCATAAAGTAGACCACATTGACCGGTTCACTGCCGTTGTAGTGCAGCAGCGCGATCCCAGAGAGCAGCCCAAAGACAAAAGCGATCACCATCAGCACCAATGTGATCCAGTAGAGATAGCTTCCGATACGCTCTGCTGTCTCGCCCGTGATAAGATGGCGATGCGCATCGAGCCAAGAGCGCAGCATTTGGATGGGTGCTTTGGGAAACTGGGGATCAGAGAGCACAAAAGCACGACACTCCTCGCGTCCGCTTTTATCTACCTGCAGGAGTTCATAGAGATCTATATAGTTTTTGAGGTTCATTCGTCTTCAAGAGTTGCAAGACATAATGGAGCGACTCTGATAAGACATCAACTGCTCTTCA
>JALWKQ010000049.1 GCA_027081395.1 Sulfurovum sp.
TGCGACCCACTTTTGTCAGCGCATCGTTCAAAGGCTGGGTGATCCATGTCAAGATAGCATTGTGAAAGGTAAATGCGATGACAAACGCGATAAAGACGGAAAGTACAGAGAGTCCAAGCCTTTTGCGCAGTTCGACCAGATGGGGACGGAGCTCGTCAAACATCAGTTGTTCCCTTTAGTGTGGTTTTTGTCTGTTGCACTTTTCTGTTGAGACGCTGTTTCGGAGCTCCGGTCAGGTATTTCAGCGGTTGCTTGGGGAGTCTCTTCTTGCACTTCTGTTTCAGAGTGCTGTGTTTTTTTTGTGAAGGTGACTGTCTCACGCTTGGGTTCTACGACAGGTTTCTCTTCGGAGTGTTCCGGTATCTCTCTAGGTGCCTGTGCATAGGGGTCTTTCGCTGCGGATGCAGGTTTGACAGGCTCGTCATAGACGATTTCGTTTAGATCGTCGAGTTCTATGTTTTTGAAGTTCTGCAGCTCACTGGCCGCCTCATCGAGCTGTCTCTTATAGTTGAGTGCTTCCTCTTTGAGGTCGGCGATCTTCATCTCTTCTTCAAGAGAGGCTTTGGCTTCACCTACCGTTTTTTTGACACCTTTGATGAACTTTGCGATCTGTATCATCGTCTCCGGAAGCTTGTCCGGACCCAAAAAGAGTATGGCGATGATCGCAATAAGAAGTAACTCGGTAAATCCTATACCAAACATAGATGACCTTCGATTTTTTATTGTTTGTATTTTATCACTTTATCCTAAAATGTAGAGTGCCAATTCGTCACTGAGGAAGAAATTGGGGTTATAATAGCGGTTGGCATCTTCATTGAGCTTCTGCTCACTGCAGAGTAGAGCCGCTCTTTGGTGCATGTCATCTGTGAGGATCGTTTTGGGCACACCGACATTGCTGCGCAGTCCCAGAAAGAGGCGTTCGGTGCGCAAGGCATCCTCATCGAGCAGCTCTTGGCGTACAGCAAGAGGATCGGCGATATAGGCTTCGATACCCTCTTGGGGGTAGAAGCGTCTGTTTTTGAAGAAGCCTACAGCACCGGCTCCGGCTCCGATATAATCCTTGAGTTCCCAGTAGCCTTTGTTGTGGTGGCTTTGGTAGTCCCCGAAATTGGAGATCTCATAGTGTGCAAAGCCCCTCTGACGGATCTGCTCAGCCACGAAGAAAGCCAGATCGTCATTCTCCTGACGAACTGTTGGCCTCTTGGCAAAATGGGTACCCGCTTCGATGGTGAGTTCATAGGCGGAGATGTGGTCGACAGGCAGCGCAAATGCCTGTGCGATATCGGCTGCGAGCAGGCTTTCGCTGTCACCTTGGTAGTTGTAGATCAGATCCAAAGAGAGGTGAGCAAAACCCAGAGCATGGGCTGTCTGGACTGCTTCTACCGCCTGCGCGGGAGAATGGGCACGGTTGAGTGCTTTGAGTTTGGCTGTATCGAAACTCTGCACGCCGAAACTGACACGGTTGACCCCAAGTTCCCGCATGCCCAAGAGCCAGCTTTTTGACGCGGAGTTGGGGTTGGCTTCGGTGGTGATCTCTGCATCATTCTGAAGGTAGGGGGAGAGCAGCTCAAAGATCGGCTCATAAAGCATCGGATCGACCGTAGAGGGCGTACCTCCGCCGATAAAGAGTGTCTCTATATTGCCCGGTGTTGCTTCGAAACGTTCGAGTTCATGGGCAAGATGCTGGGCAAGCGCCTCCATATAGGCAGCACGGGTATCAAACTTGTCTACATAGGAGTTGAAACTGCAGTAGTGGCATTTGGAGTCACAGTAGGGGATGTGGATATATGCGAGCAATGCATCTCCTCTTTTTCTTTATACAGTTTCGGTCAGCTTTTCAAATGGCTGTAACCCTATTTTTGATAAAATCATATCAGAATTTAACAAGAGTGAGTTTAGGGATGCACACAAAGAAGCGTTATCGCCCCAATGTGGCAGCCGTTATACTCTCTTCAAAGTATCCGGACAAATGTGAGTTTTTTATCGCGCAGCGCAGTGATATCAAAAATGCCTGGCAGTTTCCCCAAGGCGGGATAGATGAGGGAGAGAGCCCCGTAGAGGCACTTCATCGCGAACTCCTTGAAGAGATCGGGTCGGATGAGGTGGAGCTTCTCGGGGAGTACCCGGAGTGGATCAGCTACGATTTTCCAGCAGTCGCAAGAGGCAAATGCTATCCGTTTGACGGACAGACGCAGAAGTATTTTCTGGTACGTCTCAAGGAGCATGCCAAGATCGATCTGCATGCACATACACTGCCTGAGTTTGAATCGTATACCTTTGTAGAGTATGACGAACTGTTTAAGCGGGTGACCTATTTTAAACGTAAAGTTTACAAACAGGTGATTGACTATTTTATAAATGAGGGTTTGATATAGATGTTAGTGGTACAAAAATATGGCGGAACGAGTGTCGGAGATCTTGACCGTATAGCCAATGTCGCCAACCGTGTCGCCAAAGCGAGAGAAGAGGGAAAAGATCTGGTCGTTGTCGTCTCTGCGATGAGCGGAGAGACAAACAAACTGATCGACTATGCCCACCATTTTTCGGACAATCCATCCAAAAAAGAGATGGATATGCTGCTTAGTTCCGGTGAGCGTGTCACTGCTGCACTGCTTGCGATCGCACTGCAGGCTAAGGGCTATGATGCCGTAGCGATGACAGGACGTCAGGCGGGGATTGTCACAGACAACACCCACACCTATGCACGTATCGAGAAGATCGATCCTACAGCGATGCAGAATGCCATCAAAGAGGGTAAGATCGTTATCGTCGCAGGGTTTCAGGGGATCAACAAGGACGGTTCTGTCACCACACTCGGGCGCGGCGGCTCGGATCTCTCCGCAGTCGCTCTTGCGGGGGCACTGCATGCGGATCAGTGTGAGATATACAGTGATGTAGACGGTATTTATACGACCGATCCGCGCATCGAACCCAAAGCGAAGAAGCTCGATACGATCAGCTATGACGAGATGCTCGAGATGTCAAGTCTGGGAGCAAAAGTACTGCAGAACCGTTCGGTCGAGCTGGCGAAGAAGCTGGGAGTCAAGCTCTATGCCAAGAGCAGCTTTTCGGACAATGAAGGAACACTAATCACAGAGGAGAGTGAAAATATGGAAGAGGTATTGGTAAGCGGTGTAGTACTGGATAAAAATCAGGCACGTGTGACGCTCAGAGGTGTGGCGGACAGACCGGGGATCGCGGCGGAGATCTTCAGCAAACTTGCAGATGAAAATATCAATGTCGATATGATCATCCAGAATGTCGGTACAGACGGGCTGACCAATCTCGGCTTTACTGTACCGCAGAGTGAACTGGAGAATGCCAAAAGAGTGGTGGGCGGTTTCGACCACGATATCCAGGGAGCGGACTACGATGAGAATGTCTGCAAAGTCTCTGTGGTAGGTGTAGGGATGAAGTCGCATGCGGGTGTAGCTGCCAAAGCCTTTACCGTACTGGCCGACAGCAACATCAATATCCAGATGATCTCCACTTCGGAGATCAAAGTCTCGATGATCATCGATGAGAAGTACGGTGAGCTTGCGATCCGTGCGCTTCACGAAGCATACGAACTGGACAAGTAGGAACACGATAGATGCAGCAGCTGCTCAAATGGACACTCGAGACCATACGTGAAGAGGAGTCCTGCTTCTCATGGATGGAGGAGTACCGTTATGAGTGGGCACCGCTGGTCAAAAGTGCGGTCAACAATGTCGTCGAAGGCAAGACCTGTCTTCTGGTAACCGATGCGCAGCACAAATGGTTTGGCAAATATGTGCTAAACAGTATCAACGATCTCAAAAAAAACCGTCCTCTGCTCCCTTTCTATGCTTTGGGTGACTGTTTCCCCAACCTGCAGGCGATGGGTGGCACCGCAGAGATAGAGCTGATGGAGGATATGCTTGAGATCTCCTACCCCAACGGCTACTTCTTTTGGTACATCGGCAAAGGGGATCACCCCTATACCAAGCTGGCATTCCGAAACGATGAGAGCTTCCTCTGGATACTTGACGATGAGGTACAAAACAGCTTTCGTCTCAGAAGCAGCGATCCGCTCAAAGATATCAAGCTTCTGCAACTCTACAAACTCTTTGATCAGACACTCTCTGCGGCGATCTTTGGGGATATCGATATAGAGCTATGACAGCGCTTACGCTGACCTCGCAGGTCATTATCACCCAGGATATCGAAGAGACACTGCGTCAGCTTGAAGCGCTGCGTCAAGAAGAGCGTATCGTCAAGATCGTCAAAGAGGAGAACTTCCTCGTCGAGGATGCCAAGCTGGCGATAGAGAAAGCCTATATGGCGAGTGAAGAGCTTACCGTTATCATCATGGCAGCAAAGACATTCTCTCCGGTAGTACAGAACAAACTGCTCAAAGTGATCGAAGAGCCCCCTGCAAAGAAAGCGTTTATTATGGTCACGGTCAGCAAAGCGACTATCCTCCCTACGATACGTTCCCGTCTGCCGATCGTTGTACTGGCAGATACGAAGGTGCAGGAGGATATAGGCTTGGATCTTGCCACACTCTCTTTGCAGAGTGTGTATGATTTTGTGCAGCTGCACAAGCGTACCGATGCCAAGACGATGAAACCCTTCATCGAGCGTATTGCCAAAGAAGCGATGCTTGGAGGCGGATATGATCTGGATGAAAATGCCCTGCAGCTCTTCTCTCATACCTACAAAGCACTCGATATGGGCTCTCCCCCGCAGTTTGTACTCAATACACTGCTTTTGAAGCTGATGGCACGCAAGAAGAGATAACAAAATAGTAAGAGATCATAATAAAAATACGCTAAAATTGTGTAGGGTGTTGTCCCCTGACAACACGCTGTTTTGGTAAACATCAAAAGGGGTTGTAAGGGTACAACACCCTACAAGGGAGATTTATGTATCTTTACAGACTTGGGGATATGGCGGATAAAAAGGCTGCATTGAAGCGGCTCGGTGTGGAGAGCGGCGGTATTGCGATCATGGCAAAGAAGATGGAGCTGCTCTATTTTTACATCAAAGATCTCAAGACCCCTGCAGCCAATATCCTCAAACAGGATGCGCTTAGCATCGGTGCGGAGCTTGCTGTGCCGGGCGGGGTGATCACCTGTGAGAAACCCTCCTATGACTGCATCCTCATCGGTACGCGCAAACATATGGAGATACTCTCCCGCAAAGAGCTGGCACAGCCCTTTGGACTCAAAGAGGTCGCCAAAGCGCTTCAGTCGTTTCTGAGACAAAGAAGCTATCCCCTACAGATCATGGGTGTGATTAATGCCAATGAAGACAGTTTCTATAGCGGCAGTAGGTTTAGTGGTGCGGATGCTGCTGCACGCATTGAGCAGATGATCGAAGAGGGAGCCGATATCATCGATATCGGTGCGGTCTCCTCCCGTCCGGGTGCATTGCCTGTTGATCCCCAAGAGGAGTTAGCACGTATCAAGCCGATTTGTGATCTCATCGCATCGGAGCAGCTACATGAAAGGGTGACATTCTCTATAGACTCCTATACTCCTGAGGTGATCGCCTATGCACTGCAAAGCGGTTTTGGACTGGTCAATGACATCACCGGTGCAAGTGATGAGAGGGTTATAGAGCTGGCGCGCAAGCACGATGCCAGACTCTGCATCATGCATATGCAGGGCACACCGCAGACGATGCAGCAAAACCCCCACTATGAAGATGTTATGGTCGAGGTGGATCGCTTTTTTGAAGAGCGGATCGCCAAGTGTGAGGCGTTGGGGCTGAAGAGAGGGCAGCTTATCCTTGATGTCGGGATAGGATTTGGCAAAACGCTTGAGCATAACCTGACCCTCATCAAAAACCTGCGCCACTTCACCCGCTTTGGGTGCGAAGTGCTCATCGGGGCGAGCCGAAAGTCGATGATAGACAAGATTATCCCAACCCCTACCGAGCAGAGGCTGCCCGGTACGCTCTCACTCCACCTCAAGGCGGTAGAGAACGGGGCAAATATCGTACGCTGCCATGATGTCGCTGAGCACAAGCAGGCACTCGCAGTGTGGGAAGCACTTCGTTAGCAGATGACAGGGCGGATCTTGAAGAGCCTTTTTGTTCTGCTGCTGTTTGGCATTGCGGCGCTTGTGGCGATAGACCGCTATGTTGCCTGGCAGGCTGCGCCCTTTATCTATCATGATGTTGCCAAAGTGCCGCCAAAGCGTGCGGCACTGCTCTTGGGTACGAGCAAATATATCGCCAGAGGGAAGCCAAACTACTTCTACCGCTATCGCATCGATGCGGCAGTGAAGCTGTGGCGTGCAGGGAAGATCAAAGCGATCATCGTTTCCGGTGATAACGGCACAAAGTATTATGATGAGACGACCACCATGTACCGTGATCTGATCAAGGCAGGGGTATCGGCACGCTATATCACCAGAGACTACGCGGGGTTTCGTACACTTGATTCGGTGGTGCGTGCTGGACTTGATTTCGGTTTGAAGGACTATATCATCATTACGCAGCCGTTTCATCTCGAGCGTGCACTCTTTATCGCACATGCCAAAGGGCAAAAGGCGATCGGTTTTGCCGCCGGCGATATCCCCGGTACGATTGGGGCATACCGTATGAAACTGCGTGAGTATCTCGCTCGTGTCAAAGCACTCCTGGATCTCTATCTTTTACATACGACACCAAAGTATTATGGCGGCAAAGAAATAGTAAGGTATAAACCCTAAGGTGCTACAATGGCGAAAGAGATAGCAGTATCAACGAGATAGAGGAGATGCAATGACCCCCGAAGAGTATAAAAAAAATGTAGAGACGCTGAAAAAGTGGGCATACGCTTACTACATAGAGGATAACCCTCTCGTCACAGATGATGTCTACGACAAGCTCTATCATGAGGTGGAAGCGTTCGAGAAAGAACATCTGGAGCTGGTCGATCCCACTTCACCTACACAGAGGGTCGGTGCACCGATCAAAGACGGGTTTCACAAGGCAAAACATCTAAGCCGTATGTGGAGTATGGAGGATGTTTTTAATGATGTGGAGTTTGAGCAGTGGTTTGAGCGTATCGACAAGCAGTATCCGGGTGAACGCTACTATGTCGAACCCAAGTTTGACGGTGCCAGTCTCAATCTGATCTACAACAACGGCGCACTGCAGCAGGCGATCACCAGAGGGGACGGTGTCGAGGGAGAGGATGTCACCAACAATGCCCGTACGATCAACTCCATTCCTCTGGAGATTGCACATGAGGGGCTCATCGAGATCAGGGGTGAAGTACTAATGACGATCGAAGAGTTCGAGCGTATCAACAAAGAGCGTCTTGAACGCGGAGAGCAGCTCTTTGCCAATCCGAGAAACGCGGCAGCGGGTAGCCTGAGACAGCTCGATCCCAAGATCACGGCAGCACGCAATCTGATCTTCCAGCCCTGGGGGGTGGGGGTGAACGATCTGGACTTCGAGTATCTGAGTGACCTGATGGCGTATGTCTACGATCTGGGATTTCGCAAGCCTCCCATACGGCGTGTCTGCAAAAGTGTCAAGGAGATCGAAGAGATCTATCGGGAGCTGGGCGAAATGCGAAACAAACTCAACGTGATGCTCGACGGTATGGTGGTCAAAGTAGACCGTATCGCACTGGAGGAGATACTGGGCTATACCGTGAAGTATCCGCGCTGGATGGTCGCCTACAAGTTCCCCGCAGTCGAAAAGCAGACATGTATCAAAGATGTGATCCTGCAGGTAGGACGTACAGGGGTGATCACTCCCGTAGCGGTACTCGAACCAGTCAATATCGAAGGGGCGGTCGTTGAGCGTGCGACACTGAACAACTTCGACTATATCGAAAAGCTCGATATCCGCATCGGCGATATGGTGACACTAATCCGCAGCGGCGATGTGATACCCAAGATCATCAAGGTACTCAAGGAGTTTCGCACAGGCAAAGAGAAGCCTATAGAGAGACCGACACACTGTCCGGTCTGCGGCAGCGAGGTCTTGGATGAGGGGGCTCTGATCAAGTGCCAAAACCTCTCATGCCCTGCACGTGTGGTCAATGCGATCATCTACTATGCAAGCAAAAGCTGTATGAATATCGACGGATTGGGCGAGAAGATCGTCGAGCAGCTCTATGAAGCGGGACTGGTCAAAGAGATCGAGGATCTCTATCATCTCAAGATGGAAGATCTACTCAAACTGGAGGGCTTCAAAGAGAGAAAAGCGAAGAAACTTCTCGATGCGATCGAAGCGAGCAAGGGCAGAGAGTGCTGGCGCTTTGTCAACGGACTGGGTATCGAGCATATCGGAGAGGTAGCGAGCAAGAAGATTTGTGAAGCCTTTGGGCTTGATTTTATCGATGCGACCAAAGAGCAGCTGCTCTCGCTCGACGGTTTCGGAGAGGAGATGGCAGAGTCCTATCTGGAGTTTATGCGGGTCAACCGAGAGAAGGTGCAGCGTCTTATGGAGATCGTCAAACCTTCAGCACCCAAAGAGGAGCAGATCATCCAATCTGCATTTACGGGTAAAACAGTGGTTCTGACCGGTACTATGAAAGAGCCGCGTGCCAAGATCAAGGAGCTGCTGGAGCATCTGGGAGCCCACGTGACCAACAGTGTCTCCAAAAAGACAGACTATGTCATCTACGGCGAAGATGCGGGCAGCAAGTATGATAAAGCAAAGAGTTTGGGCGTACCGCTCCTGAGTGAAGAGGAGTTCTGGAAAGAGCTGGCAAAAGAGGGGATCACACCGTGAGACGAGGGATAGGGTTTGTGATGGTATATTGTTCATATAGGTATTAAGTGAGGTATTTATGCGGAAACTGTTACGTAAAATTGGCTATATCAAAGTGTTGTTTATCCTCACCGTTACGACGATTATTGTTGCAGAAATTTTAGCTTATATTGTGATAAAACTCTTTTCATATCCATATGATGATTCCACGCCATATGTAACTTTTATGGTGGCATCACTTACAACGCCATTGCTTTCATGGACTTTATTAAAACTACTTTTCGAACTTGATGAGATGGAGGAAAAAACATATTTCTTAGCGACTTATGACTCTATGACAATGTTACTAAGGAGAGAAGCATTTTTTCAATATGCTATGCGTATACATCTTCTCGCTAAGCAGTATGATACCCCCTATTCTATAGCCATTGTTGATATTGATAATTTCAAATCCATTAATGATAAATATGGACATGATGCAGGTGATAAAGTCATAATACATTTTGGGCAGATATTACTGGATCTATTTCAATTGGATAAACCAATTGGGCGAATAGGTGGGGAAGAGTTTGCTCTTGTGTTACCAGTAGAGAGTCGAGATATGGAAAAGAAAATGAAAGCAGTGCATATGAAACTCCAAGAGACATCTATACCATATGATGACAATTTAATCACCTACACTGTAAGTATTGGTATTTTTGGAAATGTATCACCTGAAAAAATCACACTGGATGAAGCCTTGTCTTATGCAGATAAAGCTCTCTATGAGGCAAAACGTACAGGTAAAAACAAATCAGTCATCTACCACGAGAAAATTGCATTTAATGATATTCCGGGTAGACCTGTAAATTTACGGGATAGATAAGGTGGAAATTTACATTTTATAACTTAAACATATAGAGGCTGAGAGTTTTGTATAAGTGACATCACATTTTCAAGTTATGATAGAATACATATTGTGAAGGATATACATGGCGGCTATATATGATGAAAATGCAGCTAAAAAAGCGACCAATATGACGGTTAATTCAGATCTGTTTCGAAAAGCGAAAGTGTATAAGATCAATACATCCAAAAATTTTGAAGCCTATTTGGCAGAGGTTATGGAACAGAAGGAAGAAACGTGTTGGCTTGAAGAGAACAAAGAGACGATAGAGGCATTTAATGAAAGAGTAGAGAAGAGAGGTTTTTTTGGCGATAAGTATAGGAGATTTTAATGGCGCAGTTAAATGTTTATAGAAATCCTGATATCCTTATTATCAATATATTGGATTTTTTAGTGAATGGATTTTGATGAGACTTGATAAATATCTGGTAGAAGAGGGCTACTTCGAGAGCCGAAACCGTGCGCTTGAAGCGATCAAGGCGGGGCAGGTCAGTGTCAACGGTAAGCAGGCGAAGCCATCAACCAAAGTAGATGAGACAGTGACGGTAGAGGTGGCGGATGCCAAGTTTTATGTCAGCCGCGCGGCACGTAAACTCGAAGCCTTTTTGCAGACGCATCCGGTAGCGCTCGAGGGCAAAAGTGCACTGGATATCGGATCGAGTACGGGTGGTTTTGCGCAGATACTGCTCGAACATGGTGTAGCAAAGCTTGACTGTGTCGATGTCGGCAGTGACCAGCTGCACCATTCGCTGCGAAAGGATGTCAGAGTCAGCGTACATGAACAGACCGATATACGGGCGTTTGAAAGTGCGGAGCGTTACGGGGTGATCAGCTGTGATGTGTCGTTTATCTCTATTTTGCAGATCATAGAAGATATTGATCGTTTGGCTGATGCAGGAGCCGATATCCTGATCCTTTACAAACCGCAATTTGAAGTAGGCAAGGATGTCAGGCGTGACAGCAAAGGGGTGGTACAGGATATGGATGCCATCACCAGACGCAAAGAGGCGTTCGAAGCTGAGGCGCAAAGACTGGGCTGGGATCTGATCTATCATGTACCCTCAATGGTGGCGGGGAAAGAGGGAAATATCGAATACCTTTACCATTTTAGAAAAATTAGAAATTAGAAATTAGAAATTGGAAACTGAAAATTGCAATATAGTAACAGCATAAAATCTATCGCCATCGGATCTTTTGACGGGATGCATATCGCCCATCAGGCACTGATAGCCAGAGCGGAGGCTGTGGTGGTGATAGAGCGTAACGGAGGCTATCTCACACCGGGATACAAACGTGCATGCTTTACCGACAGACCCTGCTTCTTCTACCACTTTGAGAAGATACGCGGTTTGACACCCGAAGCGTTTGTCGCGAATCTGCAAGAGGATTTTCCTAAACTTGAGAAGATCGTGGTGGGGTACGACTTTGCATTTGGCAAAGGCAAGAGTGCTGATGCAGAGCGACTAAGAGCACTCTTTGACGGCGAAGTAGAGATCGTAGAAGAGGTCAAATGTGAAGGGATCTCTGTACATTCACGCGTGATCAAAGCCTATCTCAAAGAGGGAGATATCCAGATGGCAAACCGTCTTTTGGGCAGAGAGTATCTCATCGAGGGATGGGTGATACGCGGGCAGGGGCTGGGGAGTCGGGCACTTGTACCGACACTCAATCTGAATATCGAGGGGTATCAGCTTCCATTAGAGGGTGTCTATGCGACACATACCTGCGTAGAGGGGAGGTGGTATGATTCTGTCAGCTTTATTGGACATCGGGTCAGTACAGACGGCAGCTATGCAGTGGAGACACATCTGCTTGAGAGCAGAATAGAGCCTCCAATGGGAGAAGTAGGGGTTGCTTTTGTTGCATTCTTGCGTGAGAACAGGAAGTTTGAGACGCTTGAAGCGCTCAAAAAACAGATCAACAGAGATATCATGCAGGCGAAAGAGAAATTAGAAATTAGAAATTAGAAATGAGAAATGAGAAATGAGAAATGAGGAATGAGGAATTTTGGTATGCTTTCCTTTGGAAAGCTTTTGGGGATAATATCTTAAAAGGATACGGGTTTGCAGGAAGATAAACTATTTACTGAGAAGATAGAGAAGAAGTTCGAGTTTGATGAGGCGGTTGCTTCGGTCTTTGATGATATGCTCAGCCGATCGGTGCCTTTTTATGATGAGGTACGAGCCTTGGTGATCTCGCTGATCCTTGCCCGTGCGAGCGAGGGGATGAAGGTGCTTGATCTTGGCTCATCCACAGCGAAGTTCCTGCTCGATCTGCACAGCAAAGCAAGTCTGCCGATGCAGCTGACAGGCATAGACAACTCTCAGGCGATGCTGGATCGTGCGATGCAAAAAGCTGAGGCATTCGGTGCGGATATCAGGCTCGAACTTGCCGATATGCTGACCTATGACTACCACAACGAAGATGTGATCGTCGCCAACTATACCCTTCAGTTCATCCGTCCGATGCAGCGTATAGAGCTGGTCAAAAAGCTCTATGACGGGCTAAATGATGATGGGATATTTATCTTCTCCGAAAAGGTGGTTTTCGAGGATAAAAAGCTCGATAAGGAGCTCATAGATATCTACTATGCCTACAAAAAGGCACAAGGGTACAGTGAGTATGAGATCGCACAGAAACGTGAAGCGCTGGAGAATGTACTGATCCCTTTTACCATCCGTGAAAATATACAGATGTGCAAAGAAGCGGGATTTCAAAGTGTCGATACGCTTTTTCAGTGGGCGAATTTTGTTACATTTATAGCAAAAAAATAAAAGTGAATAATATGAGATTAAGAGGTGAATAATCAAGCGTTATTCACTCCGATTTTATATTTTTTAATAGCACTTGTTCACACCTTATTCACCCGGTGAATAACTCTATTTTTTCTTTGATGACAATTTTGTAATAGAAACAATCTTTTTCCTTTGAAACCCATACACTTTTCATTGTTTTTAAGCTATAATCATCCAATTAAATTTGGATGATGGATAATCATTTTATGATGAAGGATAATTTATGAGTTGGACACCAAGCAGTTGGAGAGCATTTCCCATCAAGCAGCAGCCGACATATGATGATCAAGCCGCACTCAAGCAGGTGGAGGAGGAGCTGAGCTCTTATCCACCGCTGATCTTTGCAGGAGAAGCACGCAGACTCAAGGAGAAACTGGCACGCGCAGGCAGGGGTGAGGCATTTTTGCTTCAGGGCGGTGACTGTGCGGAGAGCTTTGCGGACTTCAATGCGCAGAATATCAAAAACCTTTTCAAGCTGATGCTCCAGATGAATATGGTGCTGATGTACTCAACAGGCAAACCGATCGTCAAAGTAGGGCGTATTGCAGGACAGTTTGCCAAGCCGAGATCTTCCGACTTTGAAGAGAAGGACGGCAAAAAACTGCCAAGCTACCGTGGAGACATCATCAACTCAATAGAGTTCACCGAAGAGGCGAGGGTACCCAATCCACACAATATGATCAAAGCCTACAACCAGTCTGCGGCTACTTTGAATCTGCTTCGTGCCTTTTCGCGTGGTGGATTGGCGGATCTGAAAAAAGTGCATCAGTGGAACCTCGAGTTCATCAAGGACAATCCGCTCGGCAAACGCTACGAAGAGCTCAGCGACAAGATCGACAGAGCGATGAAGTTTATGGAGGCGTGCGGGATCAACAGCGACCTGCTGCCGCAGCTGCACCAGACGACACTCTATACGTCACATGAAGCGCTGCTGCTCAACTATGAAGAGGCACTGACACGCAAAGATACAGAGACTGGAGAGTGGTATGACTGTTCGGCACATATGCTCTGGATCGGTGACAGGACAAGAGACCTCAATGAAGCACATATCGAATACTTCCGCGGGATTCAAAACCCGATCGGATGCAAGGTTGGTCCGAGTATGCAGCCTGACGAACTGCTCGCACTGATCGATGCGCTCAACCCTGACAATGAAGAGGGCAGACTCAACCTTATCGTGCGTATGGGAGCATCCAAGATCTCCGAGCTCTATCCGCCGCTGCTCAAAGCGGTACGTGATGCAGGCAAAAATGTCGTTTGGACGATCGACCCGATGCATGGTAATGTGGAGAAGAGTTCGACAGGATTCAAGACAAGAAACTTTGATAACATTCTTAGTGAAGTCGAGCAGTTCTTTGCCATCCATAAAGAGATGGGTACTGTCGCAGCGGGAATTCACCTTGAAATGACGGGTAACGATGTGACCGAGTGTACAGGAAGTACCTCATGCGCGATTACGGATGAGGGACTTGCCAGCCGTTATCATACACAGTGCGATCCGAGACTCAATGCTTCTCAGGCTCTCGAGCTTGCCTTTATGATCTCAGATACGATCGGGTTGTAGAGGCACTCCCTTGTGGTTGCCTTAAGGCATGATCTACAAATACCAATAATCATGACTCCCCTGTGGGAGCGGGTACCCACGATGGCTACCCCTACTGTTGGGTTATTGTAAAGATATTTTTTCCATCTTCATGGCGGTATGCAAGTTCATGGCGGTATGCAAGCGTCATGTGGTGGATATCGAGGATACTCTTGACGATATAGAGTCCCAGACCCAGACCTCCTTTTGAGGTATGGAAGGGCTTGAAGTAGTTTTCCAGCGGCTCTTTGAGCTGCTCTCCCTGATTGATAATCTCCAGCTTCCCATCATCGATAATGACAGTCACATGTTTGTCTGTACTGTATTTAATCGCATTGTCAAGCAGGTTTTTGATCACAAGGGTGAAGAGTTCGAAATCGACCTTGACAATATAATCCTTTTTGATATCGACCGTGACGAGACGTTCGGGATGCTCGATCATAAGCAGATCGATACTCGCTTCGACCAGATCACTCATCTTGTAGGGTTTGATGTTGAGTTCAAAGTTCTTGGAAGTGATCTTCTCTATCTTGGCAAACTCATCGATAAGCAGATTGAGACGTTCAAAGATACTGTGCAGTCTCTTTTTGCTTTTTTCATCAGGCAGCATCTCACTCATCAGACGTCCCTTGGCAATGGGCGTTTTGAGCTCATGCATCGTCGCGCGCAAAAAGAGCTGTCGTGACTGCAACAGCTCACGTATCATTTTGACAGCATGGTCAAACTCGTTGGCGACCTCTGCGATCTCATCGTTTTTGTCGCTGGCACACTCGATATCGAGATTGCCTTTGGAGAATGTCTTGATCTTCTCTTTGAGTTCAGAAAGGGGCTTGAGACTCTTCATGATCCAGAGATAGAGGAGAATGATCAACAGGAAGACGATTGAAAATATCACGATCTGTTTGACCGGCAGTTTGGGTTTGTTTTTGTTCTCCAAAAAGAGTTTAAAACGGTCGTTATTGATCAGGATAACGCGCTGTAGCTTGAAAGTATCGGTGGCATAGCGTTTGTATTTACCCTTCTCTTTAAAGTAGCTCTCTATCTGTATCACTTTCTCTTTGTCTTTGATAAGCGAGACATTTTGGGATTCGAGGTAGGCTTCGTCGATCTTGCCGTTACGCATATAATAATCGTAGAGGTAGTGGGCGATCTGGCGTTCATGCGCTTCGTTTCTCTCCTGGAACCTAGCATTGTCATATTTGATCGATCCGACAAAGAGGATCGCAAGCAGCAGCAAGGTGATCGAAAAGACCAGATTGATCTTGCTGCGAAGGGAGCTGAAGCCTTTAAACAAGTTTGTATCCTACGCCGCGTACCGCTTGGATGCGTTTGTTGCCTTCAGGATCGACCTCTGCAAGTTTGGAGCGGATCTTGGAGATGATGACATCGAGACTCTTGCCCTGAGAGTCGATACTCATGGTCGCGGAGGTGTTGATGATCTGTTCGCGTGACTGTGTGATGCCTTGATGTCTGACCAGCAGGGAGAGTACCTCAAATTCCGCCGGAGTGAGATTGAGTGCTTCACCTTTGAAGTAGATCGTATCACCCTTGATCTCAAAGTCGCTTTGTACGGCACCGCCTTTGACCTCAGACTCTTTGTTGGTGCGTTTGAGGATAGACATGATACGGGCATACATCTCTTTGGGATCATAGGGCTTTGGCAGATAGTCATAGGCGCCAAGCTCAAAGCTCTGCACCTTGTCATTGATGTCGCTGCGTGCAGAGGAGATGATGACAGGGATATCATATTTGCGTACCACCTCTTCACACACTTCGAGTCCATCCATGCCCGGAAGTGTGAGATCAAGGATCATCAGATCATACTTTTTGACACCCGCGCTCAGACCCAAAAAAGGATCCTCATAGTTGGTGATCTTGATATCGAACTGGGCAAGGTACTCACTAAGAAGCTCCGCAAACTCCGGATCATCTTCGATCATCAGGATATTGATCATCTTGCTGTCCTTTTTTTGATCCATTATAGGCTCCTTAGGTTAATTGACCTCTAACAGACAGAGGGTTATGCGTCGGTCGTATAGATCAGCTTCTCACTGAGTTCATTGCCCGTTATTTCGATGTAGCGCATCGGATACTCATCAAGATCGAGCGGACGTATGAATCCTCGTGTCGTGACAGTCTTGACTTTGTTGACCAGTTTGATATTGTCTATATGTTTGTGTCCCGAAAGTGTTGCTATGAGATTGTCATATCCAAAGAGTGCGTCGATAGTCTCTTTGGCATTTCCGAGTACATATTTGTGGATATCTTTGGAGTCAGTGCCGCACCAGTAGTTGGTGTAGGGGTGGTGGTTGAGAATGATCGTCGGCTTGCCCAGGTCGAGCATCTTTTTGGCAAAAGCGAGGGTCTCTTTGGTATATTCGCCGTTATCGGCATGTTCGATGCAGCTGTCAAGCCCAAGGATGAGGTAGCCGTTTTTCTCTACCGCCCAGTCTTTGCCCTCTACGGTAAGCTCCTTGTAGGACATAAAGAGCTTCTTGAATGCGGCAAGGTCGATCTGCATGTCATTGGCAGGGTTTGCTTCTTTGTTGCCGCGTACATGATAGGCTGGGCAGTGCAGTTTCTCTACGATCTCTTTGTAGACCAGTGCGTCGGAGTCTGCTTTCATATTGTTGTTGAAGTTGTCTCCCCCAAACAGCACGCAGTCAAGGTCGGGGTAGTGTTTGTTGAGGTAGTTCACTGCCATTTTGAGTGCCTCGACACTGTCGGGATTGCCAAGATCCATATGGGCATCTGTGATATGTACCAGCTTGAGTGTCTGTGGTGTGGTTTTGTTTGCCTCTGCTGCAACCAGCGGCATCGCTGCGAGTGCTGCCGCCCCCTTAAAAAAGTTTCTTCGTGATAGTTTCGGCATACAATCTCCTTTTAGTCGACCGGGATATAGGCATATCCTTCGTTTTGTCTGTCTATTAGCCCGATCGTTGAATTTGGGATTATTTTAACGTAACTGACTATATCTTTGGCTTTAAGTCCGTGTTTTGGCATCCCTGCACCACACATAAGAAACTCGACATTGTAGAGAGAATGCATGGATGCGATACGCTTTTTCAGTTCGTTATAGTGCTTGAGTAGCCTGGTATCACTGCGGTATTCTGTCAAGGAAGGATCCTTGGTAAAAAAGCGGTAGGCTCCGCCGTGAATAACCACGGTGACATCCAGCTCTTTGAGTTGGCTCTCATAGTAGGCTTTGTTGACAACGATCGCTTTGAGGATCTTGCGCTCAAAGGTGGGCAGGTTGTCAGTGGTAAGATCATAGACAACCTTGGCGGCATTCTCTGCCAGACTGAATGTAAGTAGTAGAGAGAGTAAAAGCAGCATTTTTTTCATGGATGGATCTCCTAAGATATTTTGGTATCGTTCATCATAGCCAAAAACTGTAAAGGCTATGTAAAATCTCCAATCTCTCTTTGCCGATATTAGAGTATAAAGAGATTTACATTTTTTTTATAATTTTATTGCATAATTTCCACTATTTTGAGATAATGCACTATAATCTCTTCTCAAAGTAGAAGCAAAAAGAGGCTGCCTGCATGAAAATGTATTTAAAAGAGTATATCAAAAAGTATCGTTTGGATAGCCGTTATACGAGAGTCTCTCTTTATATTGTATTTGCGATACTTGTTTTGCTCTTTGTCTCTGTGGTCTTTTTTGTCAAGCAGGACAGGCAGGCACGGCTGATGAATATCGGTGACCATGTGATACAGAACTTTCGTTCGGGGCTGGACTATGAGATGGTTGATCTCCTCTCTTTCTCTATGGCACTCTCCGAAGACGGTGATCTCAAAAATGCCCTGAATGCAGATGATGAGTCCAAAGGACATGAGATCCTCAACCATATTTCGGAACGCTTCAAAAAATATACCCATCTCAAATCACTGAGAGTACAGGTCTTGACACCGGACTTTTATATCTTCGCCCGTTCGTGGAACGAAGGGTTTGAGGGGATGCCTATCTGGTGGTTCAGGAATGACCTGGCAAAACTCAATCAGCAAAACGAACCCAAGGTAGGTATGGAGACAGGAAGGCTTCTGACCTTTAAAGCGACCATCCCAATACGTAGCGGTGAAAAGCTGTTGGGGTATCTTGAGGTCATCAAGCTGATAGATGAGTTTGCCTTGAAACTGCGTAAGAAAGGGATCGAACTTTTTGCTTTGATGGATGACAAATACCTCAAACAGGCCTCACTGATGAGAGACTTCCCCCAGGTACATGACTATGTGATCTCCAACCAAAACTACAATCAGCAGTATCTGGATAAACTTGAACTGCTTGATTGGGAGAACCTGATGGCAAAAGGCTACATCTATGAAGATGATACCCTCTATCTGTATGAACCGATGATCAACGGTGAAGGCAAGAAAATAGGCTTGTATCTGCTTGCGGTCTCGGGAGATGATCTGAAGCGCTATGAGCGTGAGGATCAGGAGGATTCCTTCTTTACCCAGTTTTCGGATGAAGATATCAAAAAGGTGGTGGAGGCATGGGATACGCCTCATGGCAGTTTCCGTAACAGGCATGATAAAGAGCTCGTGGCACTGCTTCCCAAGCTTCGCAAAGAAGACAAACGCAAACTCGAAATGGAGGCAAAGCGTATTTTGCAGAGCTATTCCAAAAGCGAATTGATAGATATCATTCTGGAGAACAGACACAAAGAGCGAAAAAGAGGAGAGATACAATGAAGATACTGGTACTGGAAGATGAGGGCGTGCTTGCATTGAGTGTGCGTGAGTATTTGGAAGATTGCGGCTATGAGGTAAGCTGTTTCAAGAACTCTGACGATGCCTACGATGCGATCTATGAGCACGCTTACGATCTCTATCTGCTGGATGTGAAAGTACCCGGAGAGAAGAACGGTTTTGAGATGCTTGAAGAGTTGCGCCAAAGCGGCAACAAAACACCGGCAATTTTCATCACCTCGTTGACAGATATCGATGATTTGAGCCGTGGCTATGAGTGCGGTGCCTGTGACTATATCAGAAAGCCGTTTGATCTGGCGGAGTTGAAACTGCGGGTAGAGCAGGTTGTCAAATCCCAATGTTTTGCCTCGAGTGATGAACAAATTGAGCTGCCCCACGGGTATCTCTATGATGTCAAGAAGATGAAACTGATCTATGAAGGCGAGGCGGTAAAGCTGGGTAAGACAGAGACAAAAATACTTGAACTGCTGATCAAAAATAGAGGCTCGGCGGTCAGCTGCGAAATGTTTTGGGAAGAGGTATGGGGAGAGTGGGTAGACTCTGCCAATATCCGGGTACAGGTAGGGAATCTGCGCAGAAAACTCAAACATGACTTTATCAAAAATATACGCGGTGTAGGATACAGCATTGATTTTTGATACCCAGGCGTTTGCCCGTAAATACGCACTGCGCTATACAGCGATACTGGCAGTGTTGCTGATCGCCCCTCTGGTGGTCTATGTCTTGCTGCTGCTGCAGATCGATGAAGCCAAGATCAAACTCTCTTTGGAGCAGCAGTCTAAGCAGATACTGCATGCTATGCAGCGCTATGACAACAGTGAGCGTGTATTTCATTTCCCCCGTTACAAAGAGTATACGGCAGCACTCTACGATGATCGCTATAAAGAAATATTCAGTACGCTCGATTTTGTACCCAATGCATTTACAGAAGGGTTTCACAAGCAGGGGAGATATTATTATTATCTCTATCCTCTGCCAAAGGGGTACTATTTTGGCTCGAGCTATCTTTTGGTAGCGACAGAGCATACTGCAAACAACATCTACTATTTTGCCGCATTGGTGATGATGGCGATCGTTCTTGCTCTCTTTTTCTTCTCATTTTTGCTTTTGAAGAACTTTTCCAAACCCTTTGAACAGCTCAATAGACAACTCGATAACTTTATCAAAGACTCTATGCATGAGATCAATACGCCTTTGAGTATCATCAATCTCAATGCAGATCTTTTTGCAAATAAATATGGCGAGAACAAATACCTGCAGCGTATGAAATCCGCATCGAAAACATTGGCGACGATCTACAATGATATGGACTACCTTATCAAACAGGGGCGCGTGGAACAGAAGGTCGAAAAGATCGATATGAGCAGCTTTATACAGCAGCGTGTCGATTATTTTCAGGAGGTTGCCAACCTTAAGCATATTGTATTGGAGAAGAGGATAGAGCCGGATATAGACTATAGGTTTTCCAGAACGAAACTGCAGAGGATCGTGGACAATACCATCTCCAATGCCATTAAATACAGCCATGACCACAGCAAAGTGGTGATTTCGCTTTACATAGAAGAGGGGAGTATCGTATTTAGCGTCAAAGATGAGGGGGTCGGTATAGAAAATGTGGAACGGATATTCTCACGCTACTACCGGGAAAACCAGGCCAAGGGAGGGTTTGGTATCGGATTGAATATTGTCAAACAGATTATAGAGGAGGAGGGGATCCTCCTTGAAGTCAGCTCACGCCCCAATGAAGGCAGTATCTTTACTTATAGGTTTAATAATATAAACTAATCTAATAATTAAATATTCTTCTTTTTACACTTTCTTTACATTTCTACGTTACCATACCTCTTGAAACTATTATTCAAAAGGAGTATGAATGCGTAGAAGAATGAAACATATCGCATTGGCAGCTTTGTTCGTTTCCGGCACTACCTCAGTGATGGGTGTAGATCTGACCAAAGCCTATGAGATGCCTAACGCAAGCAAGTTGATTCAGAAAGATTTACTTGGTCCACCACAGAAATACACGATGCCCAAGTCATGTAACCTGAATGATCCTGCGGCGATTGCCAGAGGGGAGTTTATGTTCCACAATCTTAATGGGAAAAAGGCGAAAAAGAGTCCGCCAAAAGGGTTGGCAAAGTTTATCGAAGTCAAAGGCAAGGACGGCAAGGTCAAAAAGAAACCCAAACAGTACGGTAACTGTGTGGCATGCCACAATATCGAAGGTGCCGTAGGTGCAGGTAATATCGGTCCGAGTCTTATGAAATACAAAGCGTTGTTCATAGAGACAAAAGTACGTGATCCTCAGTTTGTCTACCAAAAGATCGCTGATCCCAGGATCGACAACCCACAAACACACATGACGGTAAACCTGACAACGGGTCTCTTCAATGAGCAGGAGATCTGTGACTATGTTGCCTATGTCATCTCGGATAAAAAGAAAAAGTAACAAAGGATAAATG
>JALWKQ010000050.1 GCA_027081395.1 Sulfurovum sp.
GCAGACGGCATGGTGGTGGTGCTCCCCCATCCTGACTATGATTTCGAGTGGGAGTTTTACAATGCTGACGGCAGCGATGCGGCAATGTGCGGCAACGCATCACGCTGTGTGGCACACTTTGCCCATGAAAAGGGTATCTCCAAGGATGGCAAGGCGGAGTTTCTCACCGGCGCGGGAGTGATACGCGCTACGATCAACGGACTCTATGTCGTCTCTGATATGGTCACACCAGAGATTTTGCGCAAGGATATCGAAGAGGATGGTGAACAGTGGTGGCTGATCGACTCAGGGGTACCGCATCTTGTGGCGATCAGAGAGGATATCGAGGATTTTGATCTTGTACAGGCACGCAGACTGAGAGAGAAGTATAATGCCAATGTCAACATCTGCAAAGTAGAGGGAGACCGTATGTATGTGCGCACCTACGAGCGGGGCGTGGAGGATGAGACACTTGCCTGCGGTACTGGGATGGTTGCCTGTTTTATCCGCAATCATCAGGAGGGCAGTGTCCCCGATGAGGTGAGGGTCTACCCCATCAGCGGCGATGAGCTCTATGTCAGCTATGAGGATGGAGTTTACCGATTTGGCGGCAAAGTGACCAAAACCTTTGTGGCAGAAACGTTTATTGAGGATGGTGTATGAGAATTGTTGCAGTGATGATCTTTTTGGTGTGGGGGCTGCAGGCTTCTGAGTTTGATGATGCGGTAGCCTCTTATGAGAAGGGCGGATATATCTCGGCACTCAATACCTTTTATGTTCTGGCAAAAAAAGGAGACCCCAAAGCACAGTACAATGTCGCCTTGATCTACGAACAGGGCAAAGGGGTCAAACCCGATATCGCCGAAGCGATGCGCTGGTACGAAAAGGCAGCGAAGCAGGGCAATGCCAAAGCGCAGTATAACCTCGCACGTATCTACCACCGCAAAGGGGACAAGGGTGAACCGCACGCCTATGAAAAAGCCAAGTACTGGTATGAAAAGGCGGTAGAGAATCATCTCAAGGAGGCATACAACAATCTGGCATCTCTCTATATGGAGGGCAAGGGGGTCAAGGTAGACAAGCAAAAAGCCTTTTCACTTTTCCGTCAGGGTGCCCAAGCGGGTGACAGTGCCGCACAGGTCAATGTCGCACTGATGTATGCCTGGGATCCCGAGATCACCAATGACAAGATGAAAGCCTATGAGAATCTCAAAGCGGCACTCAAAAAGGGGCGCAGCGAGGCAAGCGGCTATCTCGACAAGCTCTGCCAAGAGAGCAAATGGGTCTGCGAAGATTAGTTTGAAGTTCCATTGAGCTTTCTTTAAGTTTCTATGGGCTATAATTCCGCCCTATCCAAGATAGAGATGGTCGCGTAGCTCAGTTGGTAGAGCACTACCTTGACATGGTAGTGGTCGTTGGTTCAAGTCCAATCGTGGCCACCATTCCTTCAGAATCTCCCTCTTTTTTAATTATTTTTTATCCTAATTTTAGCTATAATAGCCGCATTTTCAGCGTGGCAGCGATGGTTGCACACGATACAAAGGGTTAATTTGAGCGAAAATATTATCGGTTATTTGGATGAACAGGGCAATATCATAGATACACAGAGTGCACCCGAGGGGTGTACCGCTACCCCTATCGAGTATGACAACAGCGAAAAGGCACTCGAGATCATCCGTCACTCTACGGCACACCTGATGGCTCAGGCGATCACTGAGCTCTACCCCAATGCACAGTTTTTTGTTGGGCCGGTCGTGGATGAAGGCTTCTACTATGACTTTCGTGTCGATGAGAAGATCGGCGAAGAGGATCTCAAAAAGATCGAAAAGAAGATGAAAGAGCTCATCAAGAAGAAGTACAAGATCGAAAAGTATGAGATCTCCAAAGACGAAGCGGTCGAGAAGTTCGCCCATGACGATCTCAAGCAGGCAGTACTCAAGAATATTCCTGACGATACGGTCTCTATTTACAAGCAGGGTGAGTTTGAAGACCTCTGCCGCGGGCCCCATGTGCCTGCATTGCGCTTCTTGAACAACTTCAAGCTGACACGTGTGGCGGGTGCCTACCTTGGCGGAGATGAGAATGCCGAGATGCTTACCCGTATCTACGGTGTGGCATTTGCAGACAAAGAGTCCCTCAAAGCCTATATGACGATGATGGAAGAGGCGAAAAAACGCGACCACAGAAAGATCGGTACAGAGATGGAACTCTTTATGTTCAATGAAGCCTCTGGTGCCGGACTGCCGTTCTGGATGCCAAAAGGTGCCAAACTCCGCTACAAACTGGAGCAGATCCTGCACAAAGCACATCTCAGACGCGGCTATGAGCCGGTACGCGGGCCAGAGATCCTCAAGGCAGATATGTGGCGCACTTCCGGACACTACGCCTGTTACGGCGAAAACATGTATCTCACCGAGATCGACGGGCAGGAGTACGGGATCAAGCCGATGAACTGTATCGGGCATATTCAGATCTTCAAGCAGACACAGAAGAGCTACCGTGATCTGCCGTTGCGCTACTATGAGTATGGTGTGGTGCATAGACATGAGAAGTCAGGCGTACTGCATGGGCTTTTACGTGTCAGAGAGTTCACACAGGATGATGCGCACATTTTCTGTGAGCCTGAGCAGATCGCTGCTGAGGTACTCGATGTCGTAGAGTTTGTCGATTCGGTGATGAAGCTCTTTGGCTTTGAGTATACGATGGAGATCGCTACCAAACCGGAGAAAGCGATCGGCGATGATGCTGTCTGGGAGATGGCGACACAGGGGCTCAAAGATGCGCTTGAGGGCAACAACCTGCCCTATACGATCGATGAGGGCGGCGGCGCATTCTACGGGCCAAAGATCGATATCAAGATTACCGATGCGATCGGACGAAAATGGCAGTGCGGTACGATCCAGGTAGACTTCAACCTCCCTGAACGTTTTGAGGTCGAGTATGTCGCAGAGGACAATACACGCAAGCGCCCGGTGATGATCCACCGTGCGATCCTCGGTTCGTTTGAGCGCTTTATCGGTATCCTGACCGAGCACTATGCCGGAGAGTTTCCTTTCTTCCTTGCACCGGTACAGGTGATCTTCGTACCCATCAGCGATGATCACGTTGCCTATGCCAAGCAGCTTAAGCAGCTGCTGCTTGCAGAGGGTATCGACAGTGAGATCTATGATAAGAATGACTCGCTCAACAAGCGTATCCGTACAGCAGAGAAGCAGAGAGTCCCCTATGTAGCGATCATCGGGGATGAAGAGGTTGCCAACAAGAGTGTTGCGATCAGAAACAGAAGAAGCAGAGAACAGTATAATCTTACACAAGATGAATTTATGGTAGAATTGACCAAACAACTTCAAGAAGGAAAAATTTGAGTAGACAGAACGACAGAAACAACAGGGGTAGAAAAAAAGCTGATGATACCATCATGAATGATGCGATCAGAGCCAAAGAACTGAGGGTACTGGGTGATGACGGTGAGCAGTTCGGGATCATCCCCCGTGATGAGGCACTGAAAATTGCCGAAGAGAAAGGGCTTGACCTTGTACTGGTCTCTCCCGATGCCAAACCCCCTGTTGCGAAGATCATGGACTACGGCAAGCACAAATATGAGCTTGAAAAGAAGAAAAAAGAGGCTCGAAAGAACCAGAAAAAGATTGAAGTCAAAGAGGTGAAGTTCTCCTGCAAGATCGCAGAGAATGACATCGCCTACAAAGTCAAACATGCCAGAGAGTTCCTCGAAAAAGGCAAACACGTCAAGCTGAGAGTCTTCCTGCGAGGACGCGAGATGGCAAATCCCGAATGGGGCGTCGAAGTACTCAACCGCGTCTGGCCGATGCTCGAAGATATCGCTCAGCTCGAATCCCTTCCAAAACAGGAAGGACGATATATCAATATGTATGTCACCCCTCTGAAAAAATAGCTTTTTCTATTGTGGTAATGGCGCATATGTGCGCCTCTCCTGCCTACTTTTGAGCCAAGCTTCTCTTTTTTTCTTAAAAAATGCTTATTTTTTTATTTTTTTATATTATAATATAGCGATTAATACTAATATAGAAAAGCCAAACCTGTCGAGAGGCAGGGACGGAAAGCCACGGATCTTCCTTCGCTATTGAGCAGAAGCAGACCGCCGGGTTGCCTAAATGACTATTGAGTCACACAATTTAGGAGTTACCTATGCGTTCTATTGTTCAATGGCTGCAACGAATCACATTTTTTATGATTGCTTCATTTGTTTCTACCGCCCAGTTGATGGCGGTAGATATTCAATTAGACGGCACGATTACTGAGATTGCCGGAGATGGTGATCCCGTGACTTGTAGAGTCGGAGATATTTATAGGCTTGGTACAAGTTCTACATATAATGGACAGGCATTTGATGTCTTGGTAGAGGTCACAGCTGAAGAAAATGAATATGATCAAATAGCAAATCAGTCTGGGAATTGTATCTCCGTTACAAATGGAGTGCTGGATACAAGGCTGAGAGATCAAAGCACTACAGATGGCAATGATCTCGCATTTATGGATTTGAAATTCACTGTGGTGCTTCAAGGAACGAATACTCCTCTTCCCGTAGACAGGATCACCTTTACTGCCTTTGATTTGGATAGTTTTATTATCAATAACCCTAATTATGATACAGGTTCGGATGATGTCTATATGATTGATCCCACACAAGCATATATACAGGCTGGTGGAGGGTCTTTAGTAACCTATAGTGAGGGTGATTTTGGTGCGGGGTATGATAGGAAACTAAAAGGTAGACCTGATGGAGACTGTGATGATCAGCCAGGTACCACGACATATGTAGAATGTCGAGGAGGCGGGATAACTGTTTTTGAAAATAATGTACCTAATCAAGTGACTACATTAAATATTAGGGTGGCGAATGATAATGCATTTGGTAATATACCGACTACAGATACAGGGAATTACAATGCAGCATACAGATTAATTGATATTTCTTTAAAAGAGGTAGATTTTGAAGCGATTCTTGTAGACCATACAGATCATGGAGATGCTACTGCTTCTTACGGTGACCCGTTCCACCAGTCGACAGTTTATACAGTCCTTGGATATGGACTGCCTGCAGACAGCGAAAGTGCACAAAATTCTCTCAATGCAGATGCAGATGATGATCCGGCTGTCGGAACCATCAATTTTGACGATGAGGATGGGGTGCGTATCGGTAACCAGCCGACTATCGGTTCAGAGCTCAATATGACAGTAGGGTACAGCTACGACCTCAATGTCACGACGATCGGTACAGGATACCTGAGTGCATGGATCGATCTCAATGGTGATGGGGACTTTGCAGATCCGGGAGAGCAGCTCTTGGCAGATACGGCACTGAGCAGTGTCGTTGCAACAGAGACGATTATCCCAATTACGGTGCCTGTAGACAACTACACCGGGCAATCCTATGTCAGATTTAGATTTTCAGAAACTGCAGGTGTAGGACCAGATGGCAACGGCGGCAAGGGTGAAGTGGAAGATTACACAGTCTTTTTTAACCCAGCAGGACGGGTTACAGGACACCTCTACAACGATCTAAACGGTAACGGCACTCAGGATGCGGGTGAGCCGGACTTGGCAAATGTGGATGTAGTTATCACGGCTGAAAACGGTGAAGTTACAACAGTTACCACAAACGCAAATGGAGATTATAATGCAACGGC
>JALWKQ010000051.1 GCA_027081395.1 Sulfurovum sp.
TCCTGATCAAAAGGGAGATCGTAGTTGATCACCATATCAATGCCCTGAATATCCAGACCCCGTGAAGCGACATCGGTAGCAACCATGATCCTCTTTGAGCCATTGGCGAAAGCGATCACAGCTTCATTACGCTCTGTCTGATCGAGATCACCATATAGGTCTATGACGCTGTGCCCTTCCTGATGGAGCCTCTCTGTGAGTGCAATCACATCGCTTTTGGTATTGGCAAAGATCAGCAGGGAATCGGGTCGGTAGCTTCCAATGAGTGTTTTGAGGGTTCTGAACTTCTCATCGGTCTCATAATATATCTCTGTGATCTTTTGGGCTTCGTGCTCGGTTTGTACCTTGATCGTTGCCGGATCGTGCAGCAGTGTGGCAGCAAGTGCTTCTATCTTGGGTGAGAATGTTGCCGAGAAGAGTAGGGTCTGTCTCTTTTGCGGGAGAGACTGGGTGATCTTGAGGATATCGTCGTAAAATCCCATATCAAGCATTCGATCCGCTTCATCGAGTATCACACGCTCTATGGTGTCAAGCGCAAGGGTCTCTTTGGAGAGGTGATCAAGCAGCCGTCCGGGTGTACCGATAAGGATATGCGCACCCTTGCTGAGAGACTCTGCCTGTGCACGCAAGGGCACACCGCCATAGAGGGTGAGTATCTTCAGGTTTGGCTTGGAGGCCGCTACTTGCCTGAGTGATGTTGCGATCTGTTCGGCGAGCTCTCTGGTGGGGGTGATGATAAGTGTCTGCGGGGTGTTTTGGGCGGTATCGGTTTTGATGACTGTGGGAATGCCAAAAGCAAGGGTCTTGCCCGATCCGGTTTTGGACTGTGCGATGAGATCTCTGCCCTCCATGATAGCGGGGATGCTCTCTGATTGTATCTGTGTCATCTGCTCAAAGCCGAGGCTGTCCAGTGTTTTGAGCAGTTCGGAGGGGAGGGAGGAGAGTGTGTGAAATGCTGCCATATTTATTTGGCAGCTTTGAAGGTGGCATCTTCGATGATGACCGGATAGAAATAGCCGTAGCCGAAATCCTTGTCTACCGTAACCTTGCCTGAAGCGATCACTTCGTCACCTGCCTTGAAGGGTACGTTGACCGCTGTAAAGACGAGATCATCTGTGAGTTCCTTTTCGTTGCCCGTTCCGTCTCCGAGATGCACCCAGTCGCGTTTCATGATATTACGTGATACTTTGTAGATCTTTCCTTTGACTTTGACAGTTTTGTCCTTGAGATCTTTGCGCCACATATGTACCTCTTCTACCGTGTAGAGATCTTTTTTGACAAAAGGTTTGGCAGGTTTTTCATTCTCTTTGGGCTCTGGAGAGATACCGGTACCGATATGTGCATGAGGATCCTTTTTGTCAAGTCCAAGCATCGATTTTAGGCTGCCTGGGGCAGAAGCTTTCTGAGGGAGATAGACATCGTTGGCAAAGATGATCTCTTTAAATGTTTTTCCCAGTGCCTTGCTTTTGAAATCCTGCATGACAGTACGAGTGTCGTAACCGACCGTGTCTCCCACCTCGACAGGCGCGGAAGCGATAGCGACCCAGCGCTGGGTACCGTTCTCATCTACCTTAAGATATTTGTATCCCATTACAGGCGTGATCTCCAGAACCTTTCCGTAATGGATCTTTGTCTTTTTGTTCTCTTGTTTGCTGTGTATGTCACTCTTGTTTTCTGTGTCTCCGCTTGCGCTGGCAAAGCTTAGTGTCAGCAGCAGTGCAAGGGTGGTGAAGAGTATTTGTTTCATCTTTGTTCCTCATTGTAGTATTGTTGGAAGATATTATAGAGGAAAAAAGTTAATGTATGGACAGTCTTGTCCATACGGGGGATTATGCCTGAGATTTTTTGTACTTAAGAATCATTTTGTAGGCTTCATCTTTGAGACGCAGTTTCTCTTTTTTGAGTGTTTCAAGCTCTACGTCAGTCATAGGGATACGTCCCGCTTCCGCATCTTCTACTTTCTGATCGAGTTCGTTGTGCTTTTCGAAGATTTTTGCAAAGTGTGCATTCTCCTGCTTGAGTTTGCTGATCTCATCTCTGTATTCGTGTAACATAGTCACTCCTTTTTCTTAATTGTAGCACCATATAGCTTATGTACGATACTCTGCATTGATCTTGACATAGTCATAGCTGAGATCACATCCGTAGGCAGTGAAACTCCCCTCTCCTAGTCCAAGGTCGCAGGTGATGGTAAACTGTTCCTGTTTCATGATCTCATAGGCCTTCTCTTCGCGCTCTTTGTCGAGCTCTCTGTATTGGTCAGAGTAGATCAGAAGGTCATCATAGTAGATGGTCAGTCGCTCTTCGTCACACTCGATACCGCTTGCACCGATAGTTGAGGCGATACGCCCCCAGTTGGGGTCTTCTCCAAAGAGTGCTGTCTTGACCAGCAGAGAGTTGCTGAGGGCTGTGGCGGCTTTTTGTGCCTCTTCATCATTGACGGCACCCTTAACATTGAATGCGACGACTTTGGTGGCACCTTCACCATCTTTGAGGATCATCATCGCCAGCTCGAACATAATCTTGTCCAACACGGCTTTGAAAGCATCCTGACGGTAGACAGCGCTTTGTCTGTTGGTTAGAAGCATGACGGTGTCGTTGGTCGAGGTATCGCCATCGACCGAGATACGGTTGAAGGAGTAGTCCGCCCCGGTTTTAAGCAGCGGATACATCTCCTCTTTGGGGATGTCTGCATCGGTGATGATGAAGCAGAGCATGGTCGCCATAGCAGGGTTAATCATCCCGGCACCCTTGCAGATCGCAGAGACAGTAAAGCTCTCTCCGCTCTCGAGAGTGACCTCATAGGCAAGCTCTTTTTTGAAACTGTCTGTGGTCATGATGGCACGTGCTGTCTTGTCTGAGTTCTTGGCATAGAAGTCCAGTTTTTCAAATCCGGAGATGATCTTCTCCACCGGCAGCCGGTAGCCGATGACGCCTGTAGAGCTCATGACGGGGTTGAGCACATCGGTATGCTCGCCAAGCGCTTCAAGGATCCTGTCGATATCTTCGATACCCGCTTTTCCTGTCATGGCATTGGCATTTTTGGCATTCATCAGTATGAAATTGGTCTGAAAATCCTTGCCGTAGCGCTGATAGTGTTTGATCGGTGCCGCCTGAAAGCGGTTGCTGGTAAAGACAGAAGCGATATCGCAGGGGATCTCACTGCGGATAAAGGCAAGATCACCCTGATCGGGATTGGGACGCATACCGACATTGGTTGCATCACAGAAAAATCCCTGTACATTTTCAAGACCGTTTTTGAGCGGTGTGATTGTGAAACTCATATGATATTTCCTTTGTTAGTGTGTTATACGTGCTTTAGATATATTTTAGTTCTTCAGGCATCTCTTTTTTGCGCAGGATCTTTTTGGCCTTGTAGATACCGTCTTCCGTACCGATGAGCAGCAGTCTCGATTCGGGAAGGATGATCGTATCCCCTTTGGGCATGGGGATAAATTTGCCGTCTTTGAGCCGGATACCGATGATGGTGACGTTGGCGATGTCACGCAGGCGCGCCTGACGTATCTCTTTGAGAACGATCCATGAGGTTTTGTGTATCTTCGCCTCCTCCATATCCAGAGGGGTATCTTTTTTGTAGAGAAACTCCTGCAGCAGGTTCTCCATGTCAGGGCGTGCTGCCATTGCATTGATACGCTGTGCCATCAGCTTGGTTGCGGTGACTACCTTGTCTGCTCCGAGTTTGAGGAGTTTCTGGTCATCCTCGTTGCTCTTGGCATTGGCGATGATGAGAAACTTCCTGCTGCGTTTGATCTCTTGCTCATAGAGTCGTGCCGAAGCAATTACGGCGATATTGTCCGCGACATTGTCTGCCAGTGTGATCACCCCTTTTGCAGAAGAGAGATGAGACTTGAGGATACCCTCTTCGGTATGGGGCTCGGCGGAGACAAAATAGGGGTAGCGGTATTTTTTGGCGATCTCCTCGAGATCTTCACGTGGATCGACGACGACAAAAGGGATATGGTTTTCCCTAAGCTGCTTGGTGACCTGAATGGTAAACTCATTGTGATAGCAGACCACAAAGTGGTGTTTCAGTCTGGCGATCTCGTAAAGCATTTTGCGCTCCTTGGCGATTTTTTGGAATTCTCCCTTTTTGACAACCTCCATGATGATCCCCACGGCGATCGAAAAGACGACAAACCCGAAGATGATCAGTGTAATGGTAAAGATACGTCCCAGATCAGAGATAGGACGTATCTCGCCAAATCCCACAGTTGTAAATGTAATACCGGTCTGGTATATGGCATCCATTAGGGGAAAGCCGTCTATGGCCATATAGCCAAGTGTACCGATCAGCATGATCAGAACAGTAAGTATGAGCGGGAGTCTGAAAGGGGCTAAATGCGCGTAATACTCGTCATTTAGTGTAATGTGGGGTTTGGGTGCAGTTCTCCAACCGAGAAACTTCTTGAACTTTTGGATGCTTGTCATGATAAGAGAGTATACCCTCTCTCATCTTAAAAAGATTAGTTTGCTGCAGCAGCTTGTGCGGCTTTCTTTCTCATTGTTCTGAGTGTAGAGGCAGCGACCTTGATTCTCTTGGTTGTGCCGTCTTCAAGCGTGACTCTGACAGTTCTCAAGTTTGGAAGCTGTCTTCTTTTTGTTTTGTTGTGTGCGTGGGAAACGTTGTTTCCTGTCAATGGACCCTTGCCTGTGACTGAACATCTTCTTGCCATGATATATCCTTCATTGTGATTACGCTTTTATTACTCCCCCAATGAATAATCTGAATTTTTGATGCTGCAATTTCGTTCATAGTCAAGGCAGATTTTTGAAGGACTCGCCGTAGCGAATTCGAAAAAATCTAACGCCGAGTATGGGCGAAAGTGCTGCACCCTTCGGGGAGAGCGATACGAGACGATCTGCACGCAAAAAAATCTTTGAATTACCTACGGGTAGTCCCGCAGATTTTTTCACGTACATATCACCTCGTCTCGCTCTCTCAAAATTTCAGCTTATTCGTTGGGGGAGTAATAAGCAGCGTGAAAAATTTGTGCGATTATAGACAAATATTTCATAAAATCTGCTTAAGGGAGGTAACATTTAGGGTGTATTATGTACTATACATCTTTTATTGTCAAGAGTGTTTCGTATCATGCCGTTAAAATCTTCGGAGGGGAGCCTTACTGTTCTATTATTATCTATTTGCCACAACATAACGGATCCTATGGAGGAGAGTATACATATTTCCCCTTTTACAGTACATGTTTTACTCTTTGCATTTATGGGACTTGTTTTAAATTTACTTGTATTTAAATCTGAAAGTATCTTACAGCTTCTTTGTTTTGCTGTAACGGAGGTAATCCTATAATTTCCTAAATGAAACTGGTTCATCACTACAGAAGGAATGAGGGCGTAAGTACGAAAAAACAGCATTAAAAAAATAAATGTAGATATTGCTATTATTGCTATAAGTTTTAGTGTTTTAGAGAACTTCTCATCGATTATCCATGTGTTTAGTGCAATAGCCACTATCGAAAATATAAGAAAAGTCACTATTACATCTGTATTTGTTGTAACATTCATCTGATTAGACAAAAGAAAAATTGTATAGACTAATATAATGGAGTAAGGGCTAACTATTGATTGTATAAATACATATAATATTTGTTTCCCCATTT
>JALWKQ010000052.1 GCA_027081395.1 Sulfurovum sp.
TTTTGAATGCGATCTTGTTATATTCGATAAAATAGGCATCCGCCGCACCTCTGCTAAGCGCCTCAAATCCGATAGAGCCTGATCCCGCAAAGACCTCAACGAAGTTTTTGTCCATGATCTCAAACTGTAGGGTATTGAAAAGGGACTCTTTGAGGATGCTTTTGGAACTGCGTGTTGTCGTGATAGCAGGTATCTCTATCCTCTTGCCTTTGTGTTTGCCTGCTGTGACAGTGGTTGTAAATAGTTTAACTTTTTCTTTTTTTCTGCCTCGGTTTTCGGGTTGGGATCGTCTATCTTCAAATCGTTCATTTTTCATACCGTTATTGTACCCCAATCAGTCGAAATTTACAATCGTTCTAAGTGTATTGATCAGTTTGGAGCGCTCTTTGACATCTTTACGCTCTTTGCCCGGTTCGGTCGTGGAGATGATCGTACGACCTGTAACCAGTTTGGTACCGTCTTTCTTGCGTATGCCCCAGTAGGTATGCATGATCACAGGCTCACCCTTGTATTGGCCAAGATAGAGGACGATATGCCCGGGGACATAGAGTAGTGACCTGAATGGTTTGGCATTTTCGTTGATGAAGCGTTTTTTATACCATTTGGGCCAGTTTTTGATCTTGATCTGTTTGCCGTCCAGTGCCTGTTTGGATGAGTTGCGTCGCAGAAAGATACCAAAGACTCCGAGAAAGTCGCGTGTGGTAGCCGAACAGTCCCGACACTCATAGCCTCCACCCCAGCCATAGGGCTCACCGTAAAACTCCCGTGCAAGGATTGCGACATTTTTGGGTGTGAAAGGCAGAGGTTTTTTGGCGATAACATTAGGATTTTCGGGGTGTACCTTTTCGATATGGGCATGCCCCTTGTTGTCTCGCTTGGCAGCAAGGTAGCTCTTGTTATCTTTTGGATCGATCGGGAAGAGTGCGCCGAGTTTGACAATGCTCACCGAACGGTTGTGTTCATCGTAGAGCCTGAGATTGTCCTTGATGACCATGGCATAGGTATCGTTTTTGAACGCTTTTACAAACGCTTTGTCAACAAGTGCCAAATCGGATGTCTTTACCCAGCCAAAGGAGTAGGATGCACGTACAAATGCCCATCGTTTGTCTCTGGAGAAGTGGGAGATATAGAGCGGGACATTGATATGCAGCGAGGAGTTCTGGTTGTAGTCAAAGGGGAAACCTTCGCCTGTCTTTTTGGGATCTCTGTAGAATGCCCGTGACGTAGGCAGGGCTTTGACATCGGTATGTTTGACAGTGATCGCCTTGTATCGCTTGGTATCTATCTTGTCATACTGCGCATTGTCGATCCACTGTTTGTATACAGAGTGAGGGATGACAGCACCGTTTGCACGGTATATCGGTTTTTTTGTGATGAAGCGTATCTCCCAGCCAAAATCTTCTTTTGGTATATCGATGCTCGTAAGCTCCCAAGGTTTGAAATACTTTTCATTAAAGGCGGCATCCATCCCTGACTGTTCCTTTTTAGAGAAAGGCTTGATCTGTTTGGCGTAGTATCCGGGATCCTGAGGGATCGTTTTCATATCTGCTACTACCGCTTTGGGCATATGGTCGATTTTGCTTTTATGGCGCTTATCCACTTTGAGTGTGTAGTCTGCGTGAAGTGGGGAGAATAGCAAAAAGAGCGAAGCGATAAGAATGGTTTTTTTATACATGATGGCTATCCGATAGTTGTGATAAAATAGTTTTGTCTCATTGTAGAGAAGATTGGTTAATGGTTGGTGTATCCTTTCATTATATTAGCACTCCTCTTCAAGATGTTCTTTATCCTCTTTAAGCACATAGATATAGGTATCGATCTCAAGCTCGTCATACCGTTCGACTGTCACAGGTGTACGGACAAACTCTTCCCCCTCGAAAGCATCGAGAAACTCCCAGTGCTCCTCAAGGTTGTGCGAGGAGAAGAGGTAGCCGTGTACGGTATCGCCTTGAGGATTGAGCTTGATACCGGGATAGCCCATCGATGCGGACCACCCTGCACCTATCAAGTCGCCTTTGACCGTAGCGGGAACAAATTTGCCGATGATATTCTCCAGAACATGTCCATTGGGACATCCCGGCATCAGCGTACCATATACAAAAAGTGTCTCCATCTGTTTTTCATCTCTTTTTTAAACGGATTGTATCACAAGGAGATACCAAGACCGCTTGCATCTGAAAGGGTGATATTCTTTTCTTCAAATCTGATGGTACCCGGCAGCGGCTGTGAAGCGAGGAGGCTGACGGCATCGAGGTCTATCATGCGGATCGTATCGGCTTTGGCTGAGGCGAGATGTACGCCTGCTGCGACGGCGATGGGACCCTCGAGCATACAGCCGATCATACACCCGGTATCATAGCTCCTGCAGAGATCGGCAAGCTTGAGTGCTCGGCTGATGCCGCCGGTTTTGGCAAGTTTGATATTGATATAGTCAACTGCCTGCATCTCCAGAAGTCTTTGTGCGTCACGGTAGCCAAAGACAGACTCATCGGCAAGCAGCGGTGTTGCTACACGCTCCTTGATGTAGGCAAGCCCTTCAATATCCTCAGCAGGGACGGGCTGCTCAATAAACTCTGCGACGATACCGGCATGCTCAAGCTTCTGCAGGAGTTTGACAGTCTCTTGCGGGCTCCAGCCCTGATTGGCATCGAGCCGCAGTGTGATATCTGCAGGCAGTGCTGTATGGATCTTTTGGATTCGCTCTGCATCTTTCTCTACACTCTCTCCGATCTTGATCTTGAGGGTATCATAGCCTCGCGATACTGCTTCAAGGGCATCACGGATCATCGCTTCGGTACTGTTGAGTGAGATCGTGATGTCGGTTCGGAAGCGGCGTTGCATGCCTCCAAGCATCTTGTATAGAGGCATTTGAAGGGCTTTGGCTTTGAGGTCGTAGAGTGCGATCTCGAGTGCTGATTTGGCAGTGGTATTGCCTTTGATACTTGAGTGAACGGTCTCTATAAGTGCATCAAAGGATTCGAGGATATCGCTTCCCTCCAATAGCGGAGAGAGAAATGCCACAGCCGCCTCTATAGAGCCCAGTGTCTCACCTGTGATCTGCGGTGTCGGTGCACCTTCGCCGTAGCCGACAGTACCATCCTCAGCCTCGACCGTAACAATGATGTCTTCGAGTCGGTCTACCCTGCGCAGGGCGGTGACAAAGGGGTGCTTCAGCGGAGCGCTGAAGCGTTGCGTAGTGATGCGTTTGATCTTCACTGCTGCTGTGTCATCCTGTCAGCAATGACCGAAGAGACGGCATAGAAGATATTCATCACGATCTGGAGGATCACCATCAGGATCAGCACAACTACCATGCCGACCAGCATCATCGAAGGATCTATCGCGGCGAAGAGCGACATAAAGAGCCCGGAGAGTACCACGATGACAACAGTAAAGAGGATAAGCAGGAGACCAAGCAGACCCATATACTTGAAGTAGGCTCCCGTAAAGGCACGCCCCCACACATCTTTACTGAAAATTGTAAAAACTGCCTTGAAAGCATCGTTGAAATTGTCTGTTTTGATAATATTGGCAAACACAAGCGGCATTACATATAAAAGCAGCGCAATCAGAATAAAGGGGAAGATCATCAGCGGGATAATAGCGAGCATCGCTGTGGGATCGTTGCTCTGCATGCCGGCTGCCAGGTTGCCCCCTTGACCGCTGATACCGATGATCAAGCCGATCAACAGCATGATCGCAAGAATGAGAATAACCCATCCCGCATACGCACCCAAAGAGGGTTTCCAGTAGTTTTTCCAGAGATTTGCTATCGTCATGGATCTTATCACATCGACAAATTCATCCATCGTTTTAGAGTGGTAAAAGACTTTACCCACAAAGAAAAAGAGACTAAACATCAAAATCCCTGAAAGTACGGAGGCGATAAGCCCCAAGATTGGAATATTGGAGAGGAGTGAGAGGAGGATCACAATGGCGGTGATCCCCAGAAAGAGTCCCTTGTTGAGACTAAATATCTCTTTTGTCAGCATAACGGTATATTTGATAGGATGTGCGAGTGCCTGCTCGACGATCCCTGCTCGGTTTTGTTCTTCCATGAGTATATGACTCCCTTTATATGTTGATAAAAGATATTATAGCAGATTATTTTGCGATTATTTCAAGCAGTTTTCCCACCATGAGTCCGCCAAACGTCCCGACAATATACCCCAGCATCGCCATAAGCACTCCGATAGGGACAAGTGCCTTGGAGTAGGCAGAGGCGAGGATGGGGGCGGAGGCGACCCCGCCGATGTTGGCAAGCGAAGCGATACCGAGACTGAAAAGATCAAGTTTGAACAGCTTGGCAAAAAGCACCATGATCACTGCATGTACCACGATGATGAGAAATCCCGCAGCGATATAGAGCGGTGCCTGTGTCAGTTCGGCAAAAGAGGCGCGTGAAGCGATCAGTGCGACAATGGTATAGAGCATCATATTGCCAAGCTCCGAAGCACCGGGTAGCTTGGCAAGCGGTGTCATCGCCATGACGATTCCCGCAACAGTAGCGATAATCACGATCCATGTGGTCTGGGTGAGAAAGTCGGTCGTCGGCAGCAATCCTGCCGCCCAAGTGCTCAGTGCCGAGACGAGCATTGCAGATCCGAGGAGAAAAAAGAGTGAAGGGAAACTGATCGCTTCTGTTTGACTGTTTTTGCGTGCAAGTTTCTCTCCTACTTCGTCGATGATGGCGGTATCTGCCTGGCTCCAGCGGTTGAAATGTCCGGCGAAAGATACCAGTGAGAGCAGGATCATCACCCAGATGGCATAATCGACTGAGTCTATCAGCAGGGCGTAGCCCATTTTGCTATCAGGCAGGTTGAGTGCTCCCTGTATGGCGACCATATTGCCTGTACCTCCCATCCACGAACCGCTTAGTGCGGCAAAGGCCTTCCAGCTATCGGGTTCAAAATAGAGGTGCAAGAGTAGAAACATCACGACAAAACCGATCCCTATGCTCACGGATGCCAGGAGAAACGTAAGCAGCATTTTTCTGCCAAGACGTGCGATCTGACGCATATCGGCAAGCAGCAGCATCAAAAAGATCATTGCCGGAAGGAGGGCGGATTTTACCGATTTGTAGGTTTGGGTCACTGCATCGCACTTCTGCCACAGCCCCAATGTCGAAAGCATCATCACCAAAAAGTAGATAATGACGATCGAGGGAAGGTAGGAAAAGATCCTGGCACGGGTACGATGCTCGACAAAGACAACAGAAGATGCCACAAAGAGCAGCAGTGCAAGATAGGTCAGTCCGTCTGTGATCATTGGAGCAGTCCTAATCCAAGTGCCCGTATCTCTTCGATCTTGTGAAACTGAAAGGTTTTGTAGGCGCTGGTATGCGGCTCAAGGAGTATGATCTCTTTGTCGCTGCAGCGCAGGTGGGTCTGTGTCTGGTTGTAGATCAGGATACGCATTGACTTTTCAAACATCTCCAGCACATTGGCAGTCTTGAAAAAATTTTCGGGCATTGTACTCTCAAAAGAGTGTTTGCCCAGCACATCCACGGCAAGGACAAGATCATGAGAGGCTTCATTGATACCGAGATTTTCACAGAGAAAGCCATCTGCATAGATCTTGCCGCCTATCTCATGCTCATTGAAGATCCCGGGGATCGCCATGGTT
>JALWKQ010000053.1 GCA_027081395.1 Sulfurovum sp.
AGTTCTCGAGCCATGCCTTGTCAGTACGCTCTTCATTGAGTCCGTTCCTGATATCACTGATGAAGGTACCGGAGTCTATTTTGCTCTTGAGTAGCGTATAGGGGTAGCCAAAGAAGAGTGTGCTGAGCAGTTTGTCTGCAACACGTTCCTTCTCATCAGAAGTAAGTGCATTGAATGTGGCATCGCTGAGCTGCTGCAGGCGGTAGTTTGATGCGGGCATGCTTTTGTAATAGAAGGTCAATCCTTTGTACTCACTTTGGGAAAACTCATCATTCCCCGAAGAATCAGTTGTGCCGGTTGTGACGGTGGTATCACCGCCGCCACCGCCCCCACAGTTGGTCAAGAGGAGCAACACAGAGAAGAGAAGCAGCCAATGGGACAATATACGTGTGAATGAATGCCTTGCATACATGAAAGATTCCTTTGTCAGTAAATGTGGCTAAACAGAGAAGAGAGGAGAAGATGAGGGTGTGATCTGTCCTGCAACCTGGCGATCTTGGGATTGTCATCAAGACCCATGGTTTTCTGTCCCCGCCTCACGACAGGTTTAGCCTTTTGATAAGTATAGATAAATTGTGTGACCGGAGTATTACCATATCAGGTATGCTCCGTTGAGTAGCGAAGGTCACTTTTTCTTTTTTTTGAGATCAGCAAGCTTTTCGTCGATCATCTTGCGCAGCTCATCCATATGTCCTTGCAGTTTGCTCTGTCCTATCTGTGCACTTGCCGCAGCGATCTTTGGTGTAAGTGCGATATATTTCTGCCCTACATCTGAGGCGAAGAAGCTGTTCATCTTCTCAAGCTCCTCTTTGCTGTAGTTTTTGGCATAGAGTGCTGCGATATCTTTTTTGATCGCGTCCCAGCCCATATATTTGTCAAAGAAACTCTGAATCGTATCTCGAATCGCTGCAAGCTGAGGTGCCTGGGCGACCTGCATGTCGGTGATCTGTTTGGTCATGCGGCTGTAGTTGTCTGCCATGTGCATCGTATCGAGCAGTGTGTAGGCAGCTTTGAGCCTATCTTCACTGGGCGCTTGTGTCTTGGCTGTGACAGTTTTGGCACTTTTCATCGTACCGCCGCATTTGCCCTGACCGCACTTGCCTGCTTCCGCACTAAGGCTAAGCGGCAGCAGAAGTGCCACAGAGAGTAGAAGTCCTTTGCTTGTTGTCTTGATCATTGTAATCCTTCATAGTTGGGTTTAATGTGAAATTATTATAACCCATAATACTTAAGGGCACCACTAAAACCAAAAACGCACCCCGACCACGGCATTGACTTCATCGACAGGAGCATAGGCTCTTGTCTTGCCAAAGGTTTTTTCCCAATTGACACCGATATAGGGTGCGAACTCGCGCCTTATTTCGTAGCGTAGACGCAGTCCCGCTTCTATACTGCTCAGTCCCGAACCAAGCTGCATAACCGGATCGTCCTTGGTGTACAAGTCTGCCTCCAGAGAAGGGGTGAGGATAAGACGCTGGGTAAAGAGCATCTCATACTCCGCATCGAGACGTAGTCCGACATTGCCTTTGCTGTTGAAGAGCAGGGCAGCGCGTGTTTCGAACCAGTAGGGTGCCAGTCCTGCGACAGCGACCTCTCCCCAGCTTCTGCTATGGGTGTCGGTTTTGTCGTAGACCAGACCTGCCTGCAGATCCCAAAAGGGTGCGATCGCGCGGGAGTAGACCAGCTCATTCTGGGCGTTTTGTATCCCCTCGCTGGTTGCTTCACCGTCACTGTAGAGGTAGAGTTTGTCCAGATCATATCCTATGTAGAAGCTCCCCTCCCAGCGACGGGTATGCTCCTCGTTGCCATAGAGTTCGAACTTATCCATCAGCAGCATGGTACGCAGCGGATCGTCCCCGCCTGCAGCAAAAAGCCCCGGCGTAAACGAGGTTGCAATACATAGTGCGTAAAGTATCTTTTTTAGTTTCATTTTCAGTTCCTTTTAGACGACGACTACTTTTCTAAACATCCCGCCCATATGATAGAGGAGATGACAGTGGTATGCCCATGCCCCTTTGGCATCGACGGTGACGCGGTAGCTTATCTTCGATCCGGGTTGGACGATGACGGTGTGTTTACGCACCAGACGATTCTCATCACCCGTCTCCAGATCGCTCCACATGCCGTGCAGGTGCATTGGATGGTTCATCATCGTATCGTTGATGAAGGTGATGCGCAGCCGCTCACCGTACCGGAACTCCAGCGGTGCGGCATCGGCATACTTGATCCCGTTGATCGACCAGATATAGCGCTCCATATTGCCGGTCAGGTGCAGGATGATCTCCCTGTCAGGTTTGGGGTGCCCTGCTGTGGAGTAGCGGTTTTTCAGATCAGCATAGGTCAATACCCGTCTGCCGTTGTTTCGAAGCCCTACACCCGGATCGTCGAGTCGGTATTTTGGGTTTGGGGCATGCATCACCCAGCTGATGCCGTGTTTCATGGGCAGCGGTGTGATAGGATAGTGCCGGTTTTCGAGCATAGACCATCTGTAGGGTTTGGGCTTTTTATTCATTTTCATACTTCCACCGCATTTCATACCGCCGGATTCCTGTTTGCCCATGGAAGCCATATCCATCCCCATATCGATCATAGTCAATGGCTGAGGTTTATCCATCGCCGGTGCTGTGGCAAGCAGTGTTTTTGACGGCGTGAGTGAACCCAGTGCATAGCCGCTTCGCTCGATACTCTGCGCAAAGATCGCATAGGCTCTCTCTTCTGCAGGTTCGACGATCACATCATAGGTCTCTGCGACACCGATGCGTATCTCATCGACTGTCACAGGCTTGACATGGTTGCCGTCTGCTGCGACGACAGTCATCTTGAGTCCTGGTATTCGCAGATCGAAGATGGTCATCGCCGCACCGTTGATAAAGCGCATCCGTATCTTCTCTGCTTTTTTGAAGAGTGCTTTGAACTGCGAAGCGGGTGGATGTCCATTCATCAGGTAGGTGTAGGTATAGGCGGTCACATCACTCAGATCACGGTCGCTCATACGCATTTGGTTCCACATTTTTCTTGCATTCCAAGCTTCAAGCAAGCCCTTTTCCTTGACTTCATCCATAAAGTCACCGACGGTACGCTGATTGAAGTTGTAGTAGTCGCTTTGGCGTTTGAGCTTTCTGTAGATCGCTTCGGGTTTTTCGTCGCTCCAGTCGCTGAGCATCACGACATAGTCTCTGTCATAACGGAAAGGCTCTTTTCTTTTGGGCAGGATGACAATGGGGCCGTACATCCCCGTCTGTTCCTGAAAAGCGCTGTGACTATGGTACCAGTATGTACCGTGCTGACGTACTTTGAAGCGATAGGTAAAGGTCTCTCCCGGGGCGATACTGGGATAGCTGATACCCGGCACACCATCCATTGGTGCAGGCAAGATGATGCCGTGCCAGTGGATAGAGGAGCTGTGCTTGAGCTTGTTGGTCACATGCATTGTGACGGTATCACCTTCTTGCCATACGAGTGTCGGTCCCGGGATCTGTCCGTTGATGGTCGTTGCGACAGCTTGGCTTCCGGTAAAGTTGACAGGCGTATAGTCAATAGTGAGGTGAAACTCTTTGCCTCGCAGTACGCTTCTGCCGTCATGCTTGGCAGTGGGCTCTGCTGCGACTGCTATATCACTCAGGATCGCACCCGCAGCAGCTGTCGCGACTCCCTTGACAAATGTTCTTCTTTGCATCATGTTTCCTTTTTTGCATCTTCTTTTAGCAGTATAGTCGCAAAGTGTGCATAGAGTGTGCAGATAACGGCGCAAAAATTGCAAAGTACAATGTTGGTGTGATTGAGAATGTGCGAAATTATGTAAGTTTGATCAAAGGAAGGTTATTGGGAAGGCAGCATACCGCTACTTTCCACCACCGCATTTCCCGGCACCGCATTTCATCATCTGCATCTTTTTGCTTGGTTTGAGCGTGTACATCCACTCGGCGACCGCTTTTTTCTCAGCGTCACTCATGCTTTTACCTATCGGTGGCATGAGTCCGAAGCCTTTGATCGCCTTTTTCATGCAGACCGTTTTGCTTGCATCGGGGTTGGTGATGTAGTCTGTGACAAAGTTGACAAACGACTCTTTTTCAGGATAGCGCATCTTCGCCATTTGGGCGACTTTGACCATCGGCGGGGCTTTGAGTGATGCCATGGCATTTTTGAAATCGGGTGTTCCCGGTCCTTTCATCATGCCTGCAGGGGGTGTGAGCATATGGCACGCACTGCATTTGGCTTTGAAGATCGCTTCGCCTTCAGCCCCAAAGAGTCCGGTGATCGCACAGAGTGCAAAAAGTAGTGTCAGTTTTTTCATGGTATGATCCTTTGTAGTAATATGAATGGAGAAAGTATAACACACTATTGTGTCCGTAGTGTGCACACTCTCTGCACACTATTGCAATAGACTATGCGCATTAGCGTGAGGATGAGACAGGATGAAAATACTACTGATGGAAGATGACCCGGTACTTGGAGAGATCGTGACAGACTATCTGCAGCAATACTACACTACCCATAGGGCTTTTGATGCCAATGAGGCAGGAGAGATGATAGACAAGGGGCATTATGATCTCCTGATCTTTGATATCAATGTGCCGGGCAAAAGCGGGATAGCACTTCTTGAAGAGCTGCGCAGCTTCAACAATACCACTCCTGCGATCATCATCACTGCCTATGAAGATACAGCACATCTCAAAAAGAGTTTTGATGCGGGTGCGCATGACTATATCCGCAAACCCTTTGACCTTGAGGAGCTCAAGTTGCGGATTGAGAAGAGCCGGGCACTCTTCCATATCGAGCAGGAGGAGCCGGTCAGTCTGGGAGGCGATATGCAGTATGACCCCTCCAGACACCAAGTCACAAGTGGCACCAAAAGCTACACGCTGCGTCCCAAGGAGGCGGAGATACTGGAGTACTTTATCGCGCATCCGGGTAGACTGATCTCCTCAGATGAGCTGGTACAGAACATCTGGGAGTTTGATGAGATGCCGACCGATGCGACACTGCGCTCCTACATCCGAAAAATCCGTGAGATCATCGGCAAAGAGAAGATCACAACGCAGCGCGGGATGGGATACCGGTATGAATGATCTTGAGAAGCGGTCGTTCTACTCCTTTTTGGGGCTTTATATCCTCTCTTCGTTTCTCTTTATCGCGCTTATAGGGTACTGGTATTATGCCGCGCAAAAGAGTGCATTGGAGAATGAGACCTACTACCGTCTGCAGCATAGTGCGGATGTGATCGCCGGTGAGATTATCATGGCGCACATGCAGCACCGACCGCTTAAGTCGAGTCCCGCGCCTGAGGGCATTGAAGTGGCACTTGTCGATACGAAAGGGGAGGTGGTCAAGGGGAAACCGATACTGCCAAAAACAGCACTGAAACCGGGATACTATCATCAGGATGGATACGCCATTTTTGTCTCAGATGCGCCCAAAGAGCATCTTGGTATCGCCTATGTCGTGACACAGTCCAAAGATCTGGAAGCAGAGCTGGGGGCACTGCGCAGCAGTGTATGGAGTGTGCTGACACTCGTTTCGATCCTGATCATCCTGGTTGCATGGGTACTCTCAAAGCTCTTTATGAAGCCCGTGCATCAGCGTGTGGTGCAGATCGAGCGTTTTATCAA
>JALWKQ010000054.1 GCA_027081395.1 Sulfurovum sp.
CTATTTTGGTACTCGACTTCGGGTCACAGTATACACAGTTGATCGCACGTAAACTGAGAGAATCAGGCGTCTATACAGAAGTAGTGCCTTACAGAGAAAAGATAGAGGATATCAAAGCGAGAAAACCGCAGGGGATCATACTCTCCGGTGGTCCGGCATCGGTCTATGCCGAAGATGCCTATAAAGCGGATGAAGGTATCTGGGATCTTGGGCTACCGATTCTCGGTATCTGCTACGGGATGCAGCTGATCACACAGCACTTTGGTGGTGAAGTGATCCCTGCGGATCATCATGAGTACGGCAAAGCCAAACTGCATATCGAAAAAGAGGATTCACCTATTTTCAAGGATGTTAAACAGGATTCTACTGTATGGATGAGCCATGGCGACCGTGCAGAGCGGATTCCTGAAGGGTTTGAAGTGATCGGTACGAGTGAGAACTCTCCTTATGCTGCGATCGCGGATGAATCACGCAAGATCTATGCATTTCAGTTTCACCCGGAGGTACACCACTCCGAAGAGGGAACGGTAATGCTCAAGAACTTCGCCAAACATATCTGCGGCTGTGAGAGTACATGGAACATGGGCAGCTTTGCCAAAGAGAAGATCGCAGAGATCCGCAAACAGGTTGGCGACAAAAAGGTACTTTGCGGCGTAAGCGGCGGGGTAGACTCCTCTGTCGTTGCCGCTATGCTCAATGAGGCACTGCCCAAAGAGCAGCTTGTCTGTGTATTCGTCGATCAGGGGCTGCTGCGCAAAGATGAAGCCCAGCAGGTACAGGATATGTTCAAACTGCTCGATATCCCGCTCATTACGATCGATGCCAAAGAGGAGTTCATGAATGCGCTCAAAGGTGTGACAGATCCGGAGCGTAAACGGAAGATCATAGGAGAGAAGTTCATCGAAGTCTTTGACAAAGAGGCGAGCAAACATACCGATGTGAGTTTCCTGGCACAGGGGACACTCTATACCGATGTGATCGAGTCTGTCTCTGTCAAAGGCCCTTCCAAAACGATCAAGTCTCACCACAATGTCGGCGGACTGCCGGATTGGATGACCTTTGAACTGGTCGAGCCGCTTCGGGAGATCTTTAAAGATGAGGTGCGTAAACTCGGGCTTGAACTGGGACTGCCCAAACATATGATCGGCCGTCACCCCTTCCCCGGACCGGGACTGGCGATCCGTGTCATGGGAGAGGTCAATGAAGAGGCACTTAGACTGCTGCGCGAGAGTGATGCGATCATGCAGGAAGAGCTGCGTGCCACAGGCTATTATGATAAAGTATGGCAGGCGTTTACCGTCCTGCTCAATGTACAGTCCGTCGGTGTCATGGGCGACAATCGTACCTACGACAACACCGTCTGTGTCCGTATGGTAGAGTCCGTTGACGGGATGACAGCGACCTTTGCACATGTGCCGCATGATGTGCTTGAGGGGATCAGCCGTAGGATTATTAATGAGATTGATGGGATTAACAGGGTAGTCTACGATATATCTTCCAAGCCCCCAGCCACCATCGAATGGGAGTAATTTTTCACATTTCACTTCATCTGTGAGGGAGTTTGCTTAGTCACTTACTTTTAGTAAGCTCCTTCGCAACAACCCTCACATCTAAAGTAAACTGTGAAAAATTCAAGTTTTATGCTCCTTATTTCACGTCATCTTTGGATGATGTGGCTCAGTCACTTACTTCTCAGTAAGCTCCTTCGCACAAACATCCAAATCTGACGTAAACTAAGGGCAAGAATTTTTCATATTTTCTTCAATACTGTAGGGTGCTGTGCCCTCACAGCACCGATTATTCAATATGCAAACCAATCTCTTGTATCAAAAGAAAAGGTGTTGTCAGGGGACAACACCCTACAACTATGAACAAAAAGGATGATCATTCTATGCTATAATCCTACTAAAAAGGCAAGGTGATGTGTTTTCCAAAGTATGTGCAGTATATGCTTCTGGCGGTGGAGGTTGGGACGTTGGTGATTTTGGCGGTGTTTTACCATCGTCCGTTCTACTATATCCCTGCATTTGTTTTTGCTGTGATCTGGAGCAGGGTGTGTTGTATTAAGTGTGGGAGCTCTCTGCTCAGAGAGCCTAACGGGTGGTACCTTTTTCGAATGCGTCCTGTTTGTAGACATTGCGGTCAGGATACGATGCTTTGTGAAGTCGAGCCTGATGACATCACACAGGCAAGGCTTCGATGAGCTCGAAGTTTGCCAGAGAGATCGCACTGCTGATTATGGCAGTGGCGTTTGTCGCATTTGTCTATGGCACGTACAAGGCAATTGGTATCGTACAGAAGCGGCAGATCGGTACAAGTGACGGGATATATAGTAATCATGTCACAACCAACCGACAAATAGAGGTTCAAGCGCACCAGTTGATAGAGGGGTGTGAGAGCCGACTATGTGAAGTACAGCGTCTTTTGGACTATGTGACACATATCCCCTACAGGATCAACAGATTTCAGGCACACTCGCCGCAGCGAACGATCCAGAACAACTTCGGTGACTGTGACGACAAGAGCAACTTGCTGATCTCTATGCTGCATGCTTTGGGGATCGAAGCCTATTTTGTCTTGGTACCCAAGCATATCTTTGTGATCATCCCGCTGGATGATGCCCGTCTCGACGCCATACCCGGACTATGGATAGACGGCAGAAAATTCTATATCCTTGAGAGTACGGCAGAGGGGAGCCGTGTCGGTTTTCCGTTTCGTTATCGGATAGATCAGATAGAGGCGATCGTGGAGCCGTTTGGCAATCAAAAACTAAGATACAGAGAGATCATATATAAACCTTAGTCACTTATACTAAACTTATTTGAACAAAAACTTGAAATATTTTTCAGATTAAGGTATACTTCTTGCAAAAAATGCAGGAGTATGCTATGTCAAAACATCAATTCCAAACGGAGATCGGGCAGCTGTTGCAGCTGATGACCCACTCACTCTATTCGAACAAAGAGATCTTTCTCAGAGAGCTTGTCTCCAACGCCAGTGATGCGCTGGACAAGTTCAACTACCTCAGACTGACAGATGAGCGCTTCAAGGATGAAGATTGGTCAGGTAAGATCAATATCAAACTGGACAAAGAGGATGGCTCTCTGACTGTCTCTGACAACGGTATCGGTATGAATGAAGAGGATCTGATGGAGAACCTCGGAACGATCGCCAAGTCAGGGACTAAAGCCTTTATGGAGCAGCTCACAGGTGATGCGAAAAAGGACAGCAACCTGATAGGACAGTTTGGTGTCGGGTTCTATTCGGTATTTATGGTTGCCGACCATGTCGATGTCATCACCAAAAAAGCGGGAGAGGATCAGGCATATAAGTTCTCGACCGACGGACAGGGCGAGTATGAGATCAAGCCGGTGGTCAAGGAGTCACACGGTACGGTGATCTATATCAAACTCAAAGAGGATGCCAAAGAGTTTCTTGATCCCTGGAGAGTCAAAGAGATTGTACGCAAATACTCCAACCATATCCCATATCCTATCATGCTGCACTACGAAGATGTAGAGTTTGAAGGAGAGGGCGAAGAGCGCAAGGAGAAGAAAGTACAAAAATCAGAGCAGATCAACGAAGCAACAGCACTCTGGACACTACCCAAAAGCGAGCTGAAAAAAGAGGATTATATCGAGTTCTACAAAACCATAGCGCATGACAGTGAAGAGCCTCTGACCTATATCCACAACAAAGTAGAGGGTGCCACAGAGTATACGACACTCTTCTATATCCCTCGCACTGCACCGATGGATATGTATAGAGCCGATTATCAGCCTGGTGTCAAGCTCTATGTCAAGCGTGTCTTCATCACCGATGATGAGAAAGAGCTTCTGCCTGTCTATCTGAGATTTGTCAGAGGGATCATCGACAGCGAAGATCTTCCGCTCAACGTCAGCCGTGAGATCCTGCAGGAGAACCGTATCCTTGCCAATATCAGACAGCATTCGGTCAAGAAGATCCTCGAAGCAATCAAGAAACTCGAAGGGGAGGATCGCGACCGCTTCACAGAGCAGTACAACAAGGTGATGAAAGAGGGGATCTATATGGATCATCTCAACAAAGAGACACTGCTTGAGATCGTACGATACAAAAGCTCTCTTGAAGAGGGGATGATCTCGCTGGATGACTATATCTCACGTGCGGACAGTGAGAAAAAAGAGATCTACTACATTGTCGGTGAAGATGAGAAGATACTCAGAAACTCGCCGCTGCTTGAAGCGTACAAAAAAGCAGGCATTGAAGTGCTGATCATGGATGACAAGGAGATCGATACGATCGTAGCACCGACAATCGGTGAGTATAAAGGGTGGCAGTTTAAGGATATCACGACTATAGAGGCACCTGAGAGCAAGAGTGAAGAGGAGCGAGAGGAGATCGCCAAGGCGTTCGAGCCTCTGACCAAGAAACTCAAAGAGGCATTGGGTGATGAGATTAAAGAAGTGAAGGTCTCTACCCGTCTGACAGAGTCTCCCTCATGTGTACTCAAGGATGCCTCCGATCCGATGGCGGGCATGGCAGAGATCTTTGCCCAGATGGGGCAGGAGGTACCGGAGATCCCACTGATTCTGGAGATCAATCCGGATCATGAGATGATCAAAAAGCTTGAGAAAGTCGAGGATGAAAAACTCTTTGGTGATATGGCGCACATCCTTTTGGACAGTGCCAAACTTGCCGAAGGCATGGAGCCCAAAGACAAAGTGGCATTTGCACACAGAGTAGCGGATATCGCTGCGAAAGTACTGTAGATGTTATTGTCTCTGCCCGTTGCTTTTGCAAGCAGGGCAGAGGCTAAAGCATAGTTTTGAAAGTATCGAAGGCCAAGGGGGGAGAACCGTAATTGCCTTGGTAGTAGTCACAGTCAATTTGTTTTAGATAGTCAAGCACTTCGGCATCTTCCACTCCTTCAGCGAGGACTTTCATATGGAACTTCTTGCCAATCGCCACAACAGATTCTACAATCATAGCATCCCCTATATCTTTATGCATATTCATCACAAAGGACTGGTCGATTTTGATCATATCGACAGGAAGTTCTTTGAGATATGCCAGAGAGGAGTAGCCGGTACCAAAGTCATCGATAGAGAAGGTAAATCCAAATGCTTTGAGTTCATTGATCTTATGGATCGCCTCTTTGATGTTCTGCATGATCCCGCTTTCTGTCAGTTCAAGCTCGATCCACTCTGGATTGATATGGTATTTCTGCATCAGAAGCATAAGACGTTCAACAAAATAGGGCTGGAGGAAATGGATAGTACTGACATTCACTGCAATATGTTGAAGTGGAAAATCCCGTTGCTCTTTGACAAGTAGATTGATCTCTTGAAATATTTTTTCAAAAATAGACTCTTCAAGTTTGATGATGATTCCGCTCTCTTCAGCGATTGGAATAAATTTGGAAGGAGAGATCATCCCTTTTTCAGGATGTTGCCAGCGTACCAGGGCTTCTGCGCCGATCATTTTGCCGGTTTTGATATCATACTGAGGCTGGTAGCAGATTGAGAGCTCATCGTTCTTGATCGCTTTGTGGATCTCATTTTCCAGCATCAACTGCTCTTTTGCGTAGATACTCATACTG
>JALWKQ010000055.1 GCA_027081395.1 Sulfurovum sp.
CAGGAGGGTGGAATTACTTCCAGCCATCCTTGACGATTTTTGTAGATTTTTCATAAGGGTATTTTTTGACCAGTTCTTTCACTGAAAGTTTCTGATCGCCTTCTCTCATGAAGTGAGCAAGTGTAACCGATGCCCAGTAATCATCTGCATATTTGGTACCTTCAAGCTGTACAGGTACACCGTTTTTGTTGACTGTGTGACATGCAGCACATGTAACAGGACCTGTATATTTACCGTCTGGTGAATACTGAAGTGCCTGCTGATGTGTTGTGATGTCCACTGATCTCTCGTCACCGTCATATCTTGTAGAGTAGAGACCGTGAGTTGATTCGTGACATGTCTGACATGCGATGCTTCCGTGTGCTTTCGAGTATCTATAGAGTGAAAGCTTGTTTGGCTGATCGATCGGGAAGTATTTACCGCCGGTTACCTGCTCGCTAAATGGTGCCATGTGACAATCTGCACAGTGAGGCTCAGATGCTGACAACCACCAGTCGTTACCGCCTGAAGCTGCTGCATACGGTACATCGCCGCCTTTTGGATGGTTCCAAGGCTTGAGGTCGAGTTTGCCTTTTTTACCTACATTTTTGACCAATGTTGCAGACTTGTGATCTACATAGTAAGAGAGTACTTCGTTTTTGCCTGTTGTCTTAGGATCTGCCCAAGAAGCAAACTTGTCCATATCTCCGCCGGTTACCGCTTTTACGATCTCTTTGAGAGATTTGTTTCTGAGTGTTTTACCCTCAAGCAGGTTGCCGTTTTTGATATCGTCCGCTCTGTAGAATGCCTGAGCCACTTTGGTGTGACAGTTGGTACAGTAGAGACCTCTAAGTTCGCCTGCATCTTTGCCGTGTTCATCTTTGGTAGCGACATTTTCAAGCTGCCATTTACCATACGCATTCAGGAAGAACGGCGGTTTAGCATTCGGGTTGGAATGTGCATCACGTCTGACATAACATCCACCGCCTGATTTTCTGATATCCCCTTTTGAGAATCTACCTTCACCGTATCTGTCTGTGACGCGGAACGGGTTGGTGTCATCGTTCATGTTAGGGTTCTGGAAGTGTGTCGGGTGACAAGACTGACATGCCTGAGATCTGCCTGCAGCATCCGGCATAGGTACCATACCGAGGTGGAATCCGTGGATCGCTTCTGTCAATGTTTTTGCTTTGACAGTTTTGTATCCGTGTGCAGTAGGTCTTGGCTCCTGGAGGTTACCGGAGACGTTATCACCGTGACAGTCAGCACAGTTGACCATACCTACAGGTCCGAGTCTGTTCATCGGCGCATTGGAATCATAGTACTTCAGGAAGTGCGTGCCGTGGTGTGCATCGTGCAGTGAAAGAATATTGATAGAACCCTCAGAGAGTCTTGCCATATACTCTGATGTATCCGGATAGGTTTTCCAGTATGCATACTCTTTGTCACCTTGTGTCAGTCCTTCGTCTCTTGCCATCTGTGCAGCTTTACCGTCACGTGAGTGACATGCATAACAGTTGGGGATATCGACCGGGTTTGTACCGAAATAAGATGCCACCTTGCCGTCAGGCTGAGTGATCTGCTTGCCGTCTGTCGTATGAAGCTCAACAGTTGAGTACTGGAACGGCTGGAAATCTTTTTCTGTAACTGTTCTGAGTGATCCTTTTCTTGTTGAGTCATTGAATGCTGTCAACGGCAGACCGAGTGAGTCCCAGATGTGTGAAGCGGTAAGGACAAGTTTGACGTTTTTGACAGGGGGGACAAGGGTATCTGTCATGACAACGTTTCCGCCATCTTTGCCGGCATAAGTCATATATCCCGTCATCGGTGCACCGGAAGGTCCGTGGTCTACTTTGACCGGGATCTGGTTACCTACTCTGAGTCTGTCTTTGTCTTTGGCACCTTTGGGGATCGTTCCTTCAAGATCTTTATAGATAAAGAGGTGTGTCCAGACATAGTTGGCGACGTTATCGTTCGGACTGTCAAGGTGACCGTCACCGTCGACATCTTTACGCAAACCCCAATATTTCATTTTGTTACCTTCGGAGAAGGAGTTGTCTTTGGTATAGGCAAAGAGCTTGACATTGTCTTTCGGTGAAAGTAGTTTTGGAAGCTTCCCGTCTTTTCCTACCTTGATTGCCTGTGATTGGATAGAGTTATACGGCGGGATTACACAACAGTAGCTCATATCGAACCCGACACAGTGCATGCCGAGTTCGTAGTTGACGAACATGCTATAGTTTGCTTTGGGCTGATATGCCTCTTTCCCTTTGATGGTTACTTTTTCCAACTTGTCGAGAGAAAACGGTGGTTTCTTATCGTAGTCGGAAGAAGCAAAAGCAACAGTTGCGAGCAGTGAAGCAGCGACTGTGCTTTTTACTATTTTCGAAATCATTTTTAGTCTCCTTTTAAATTTGATTACCACCTATTTTCTCATCAAAAAGATTAAGTTTGCTTTAAAAGAAGATGAAAAATGAGATTTTTTATGAATTTGTTACATAAAAATTATTTATTATTTCATATAAAAATATTTATGATAAGTAGAGCAAATATATGGTGTAGATCAGGATAAAAATTGTTTCCGGATAATTGTGTTGTGTAGGAAGAAAAAAGCGATACTACGTCACTTTTTTGCTTCCTCTTTGGGAGGGATGAGACCATACTTGGCGAGGTCGATATCGATCTCTTTGCGTTTATCTTTGAGGAGTTTGACGACGACCGGGTTTCTGTCCATTTTGTACTCTTCGGTAAAGCGTATTTTTCCGTTTTTGTCATAATACTTTTTGAGTCCGACTTTGTAGTTGTTCTTGTAGAGTACTTCGGAGGATTTGTAGCCTTCATAAGCCCACTCGGTCATCAGCCCCTCTCTTCTTCCGTTGACATACTTGACCTCGCTTCCAAGCTGTCCATTGTCATAATAGACTTTCTGGATACCGTGTTTTTGTCCGTTGACGTAGGGAACGGTCAGTTTGACATTTCCGTTGTCATGGTAGGAGGTGTAGGTGCCGTTCTCTTTCCCGTCGATGAAATTGACTTCTGATTTTACAGCCCCTTTGTCGTTGTACCACCAGGTCATGCCGTTGCGTTTGCAGTTTTTGTAGGTCGATTTGACAGCATGGTCTTCTACTACATAAGTCTGCGGATTCCGGCATGGGAGTGCCTTGTTGGCGGCATTGAGTGCCGCAGTGCCGAGTGAGAGTATCAGCAGTGTTGTCGGGACAAGGTATCGCATAAAATCTCCTTATTCAATTTTGCGTTTGTTCGGATCGAAATCCAAACCTTTCAAGAGCTCGTTGGTGGCATCAGGTTTTTTGGTTCGCAGCTTTTTGATGACATCGAGCGGCCTGTCCATCTTGAACTTCTGTGTCTGTATCACTTTGCCCTCTTTATCATACCAGGTCTGAATACCCTCTTTGTACCCGTTTTTATAGAGCACCTCAGTATAAAGTTTGCCATTTGGATAATACTCTTTTTGCATTCCCTCTTTTCTGTCGTTTTTGTAGTTCACTTCAAGTGCGAGTCTGCCTGTATCAAAATACTCTTTGTAGGGACCCTCTTTCTTGTCATTGATATACATCACTTCCGCACGGAGTTTGCCGTTGGGGTAGAAGAGTTTGTTGATACCGTGTCGTTTGCCCTTTTGGTAGTGGATAACTTCAAGGTGTTTGCCGTCTCTGTCGTACCAGTTGAGTGCACCTTCGCGTTTACCGTCGACGTTAGTGACCTCATAGGCGAGTTCGCCGGTACTGTAGTAGATCTTTTCTTTGCCGTCTTTGATCCCCTCTTTGGTATCGGTACGGGTACCGTCCTTGTATTCGATCTGTGATTTGACCACACCGTTGGAGAAGTGTTCGGTAAAGAGCTCTGCATGCGCACAAAGCAGTAGTGCAGTTGTCATAAAGAGTGTTTTTTTCATCTCATCAACTCCTTGTGCTCTACCATGGCACAATAGTTCTGTACGACATTGATCCCGGCATCTTTGACCTTCTGTGCGGCATCGTTGTTGACCAATCCCAGCTGTGTCCAGTAGGTTTTGACATCACCTCTGGCGATCACGGCATCGGCGATGGCACCCAGTGCGGCAGGTTTGCGGAAGACTACGACCATATCTACAGGCTCTTCGATCTCTGCAAGTGATCGATAGACTTTTTCGCCAAGGATCGTCTCCTCTTTGGGGTAGACCGGTATCATCTTGTATCCTGCCTCCTTGAGATATTTGGCTACTCTGTGGCTGGCTTTGCTCGGATCCGGGGATGCTCCGATCACGGCGATGGTTTTTGCCTCCTCGAAATAGCGTTTCATCTCCTCTGTATTGCTGTTGACACGCGGCATTTCACATTCCATATAAATTATCCTTTATTTTGATATACTTTTATCAATTATTACTTAGGAAAGATAATGTTAGACTTAAACACTATAAAAAAAGCTTATGAAAGAGTATCAGGTGTGGTACATCGTACACCTTTGTCCTATGCTCCGATACTCAGTGAGATGAGCGATTATGAAGTCTACCTGAAAAAAGAGAATCTCCAGCGTACCGGTGCCTTTAAACTTAGAGGTGCATATAACAAGATCGCTTCTCTTGTGGAGGCGGGAGAGAGAGGCGGTGTGGTTGCGGCAAGTGCGGGCAATCATGCTCAGGGGGTGGCATTTGCGGCAAAAGAGTTCGGCATCGATGCGACGATCGTGATGCCCGAGTCGACACCTTTGACCAAAGTACAGGGGGTTAAGGAGTTTGGCGCTGAAGTGATCCTGCAGGGAGGCAACTATGATGAAGCCTACGCCTACGCATTGCAGTATGCTAAAGAGCACGGCAAGAGTTTTGTACATCCATTTACCGATGATGAGGTGATGGCGGGGCAAGGTACAGTGGCTCTGGAGATACTTGAGGATGTTGCCGATCTCGATGCGATTATTGTGCCTGTTGGCGGAGGAGGATTGATCTCGGGTGTGGCTGTAGCTGCCAAAGCGCTCAACCCTGATATCAAGATCATCGCAGTCTCGGCAGAGGGTGCACCGGCGATGAAGCGCTCCTATGATGCCCAAAAAGCCATCGATACACTCAGTGTACGTACGATCGCAGACGGTATAGCAGTACGCGATACAGCGGAGGAGACACTGCAGTATATTTTGAAGTATGTCGATGCCTTTGAGAGTGTGTGTGATGATGAGATCGCATCGGCGATCCTCTTTTTGCTTGAGCGTCAGAAAGTACTGGTAGAGGGTGCAGGGGCAGTCGGTGTGGCGGCACTGCTGCATGGCAAACTAGATCTCCCCAAAGAGAGCAAAATCGCCATAGTGTTAAGCGGGGGCAATATCGATGTAACGATGCTCTCCCTGATCATCGAAAAGGGTCTGATGAAATCTGCAAGAAAGATGAAGCTGCTTGTCACCCTCGTCGACAAACCGGGCGCACTACAGTCATTCACACAGATCTTGACCGATGTGGGTGCCAATATCGTACAGATCGGCTATGACCGTACCTCGACCGATCTGGAGTTTGGGGATGCACATGTGAGTGTGGCACTGGAGACCAAAGGGGCTGAGCATCAGGAGATGATACGTAAAAAGCTGACTGAGGGCGGCTTCA
>JALWKQ010000056.1 GCA_027081395.1 Sulfurovum sp.
GGTATGATTATCACGCTATTTGCAAAGCTGTGCTAAAATCCGCCTATTGTATTTGAAGGATAACAAAAAGACTATGAAAGCATTTCTGGAGATACTCCTTGCACCTGTTCGGGCATTGAGAATGCGGTATGTACCGCTGCTGCTGATCTACTTTGCCTATGGGGCGAGTGTATTTACCGCGATTGCCAAGGACTTCTGGGTCAAAAAGGAGCTTGCGCTCAGTGCAGAGGATCTGGTCGCATTAGGCGTATGGCTGACGGTACCGTGGACGATCAAGATGGTCTTTGGGCAGATGGTCGATTCGGTCAAGATATTCGGCTCCAACCGCAAGGTCTATGTCTATATCGGTGCGCTGCTTATCGCTGCAAGTACGATACTGCTTATCGGCATCGTGGGAGACTACAGCTGGATCGCCGGGTTTTCCAAAGAGAAGGTCTATATCTTCGCATCGGTACTTGGGGTCGTGGGATTTGTAATGCAGGATGTGGTGGCAGATACCATGACGACAGAAGTGGTTGAGAAACACCAGTCACCCGAAGCGCTCAAAAAAGAGCTGGCGACCATCCAGGTGCTCTCCAGGCTTTCACTCGGTCTGGCGATCTTTCTAATGGGATGGCTCGGGGGTGTCGCCGCAGACAAATATGGCTATGAGACGGTCTTTAAGTGGTCACTTTTTATTCCGATCCTTTCTATTATAGGAGTAAGTGTCGTCAAACTCAATCCCGTTGAGAGTTCTCCACTCAACAAGCAGGTGCTTTTTGGCGGCTTGGCATTTGCTGCATTTGTGGTGCTCATAGGCTATAATGAAGTGCCATACTCACAGGAGATCGTCTTTGTCGTTTCGCTCGGTGTTGTGCTCTATCTGCTCAGTACGCTGATCGAAGATCTCGATCCTGATACGATCCGACACATCAAAATGGCGATGATCGTAATCTTTGTCTACAGGGCCATGCCAAGTATCGGTCCCGCACTGCAGTGGTGGGAGATCGACAAACTGGGATTTGACGAAGCTTTTTTTGCCAAACTTTCGATGATAGGTGGCGGTATCGCACTGCTTGGGATGTGGCTTGGGGCGAAGTTTATCGTGGACAGGTCGATCGGGAAGGTGCTTATCTTTCTGACCGTGATCAGTACGCTGCTCGCACTTCCTGTGCTTGGGATGTACTATGGTATCCACGAGAAGCTTGGGCTTGATGCGCGTACCGTCGCACTGGTCGATACAGCACTTGCTTCACCCTTTGACTACATTGCCGGTGTTTTGATGCTTACACTTGTCGCGATCTATGCTCCAGAGGGCAAAAAAGGAACATGGTTTGCACTGATGGCATCTTTGATGAACATCGCACTGAGTGCCTCCGGGCTGCTGAGCAAATACCTCAACAAGATTTTTGTGGTCACACGTGAGATCAAGAAAGAGGGGGTCGTAATCACACCGGCGAACTACGATGAGCTTGGAATACTGCTATGGATAGTCATTTTGGTCGGTTTTGTGGTGCCTATCGTGACGATATGGCTCTTCAACCCCGATCCGGATTTTAAAAAAAATAAGAAACGACCGCAAAATACAACCCAGGTGGAGGATCAATGATAAAAAACAAGAGGAACAAAGCTATACTTTTTGATCTTGACGGCACACTGATAGACTCCACCGAAGCGATACTCGAGAGTTTTGCGGCGGCATTCAGACATTTCGGAGACCGAGTACCTCCTGAGGATGAGATCAAGGGACTGATCGGGTATCCGCTTGAGACGATGTTCTCACGGCTTGGTGTTGGGGAGTCGAAGGTGGATGCCTATGTGCAAGCCTACAAGGAGCACTACCGGACAGTACACCTGCAAAAGACGGTTCTGCTGCCCAGGGCAAAAGAGGCGGTAGAGCTCGCATATCAGCATGCAAAGCTGGGGGTCGTGACGACAAAGACAGGCAAATATTCACGTGAACTTCTGGAACATCTGGGTCTGATGGCGTACTTCGATGTCCTGATCGGAAGACAGGATGTGGAGCATCCAAAGCCCCATCCGGAGCCGATACTTAAAGCTTTGTTGAAGTTAGAACGTGTTACAACTGATAATAACTGGATGATCGGTGATACCTGCATGGATATGGAGGCAGCTTCGGCTGCCGGGATAGGCGGCGTAGGTGTTACATGCGGCTATGCAGACTATGTGACGCTTGCCGGTTGTACGCAGATTATACGCCCAAGCGCCTATGAAGCTGTGCAGTTTATCATCGCATTATAAGTTGAGGTTAAAAAAATTGTAATTTCAAGCGCAATTTAAGAGTGACATCATTACAATAGAGCAAAATATAGTATTTATATAGGAGAAATTATGACAGAGATCAGATGGCACAGTCGTGCGGGTCAGGGTGCCGTGAGCGGTGCGAAAGGATTGGGCGATGTGGTTGCTACGACCGGTAAGGAAGTACAGGCATTTGCACTGTATGGTTCTGCCAAAAGGGGAGCAGCACTGAGAGCCTATAACAGAATTGCTGATGAGCAGATCTTCAACCATGCGAAATTTATGTATCCGGACTATGTATTGGTCATTGACCCGGCGTTGGCAATGACGGATGATATTACGATGAACGACAAAGAGACGACAAAGTATATCATCACGACGCATTTGAGCAAAGAGGAACTGATCAAAGAGATACCTGCACTACAGGGTAAAGAGGATAGGGTATATGTGGTTGACTGTATCCAGATCTCACTGGATACGATCAAAAGATCTATGCCCAACTCGCCTATGCTCGGTGCCTTTGTCAAAGTCTCCGGGATGTTTGAACTCGATTATTTTCTGGAAAATATGAAAAGGGTACTCAAAAAGTTCCCGCAGAAGATCATCGATGCGAATATGGAAGCGATCACTAGAGCATACAATGAAGTTAAGTAGAAGAGGATAGAGCATGCAAGATATCAAACTGAAAGCAACGGAAAAAAGAGGACTTCATGAACTGGAAGCAGGCAAAGATCTGCTTGGTTGGGATGAGGTGACACAGGGGAGTATCCTTCCTTCATTTGAGGGGGATGCTTCCAATATTGCACACCTAAAGCAGGAAGAGAGAGACTATTCTCATTACAACTCATATACAGCGACCGTTGCATCGTGGAGAGTGGTAAAGCCGGTATTCAATATGGATGTCTGTATCGATTGCCAGAACTGCTGGGTATGGTGTCCGGATACATCGATCATCTCCAGAGACAAGCAGATGCTCGGGATCGACTACGATCACTGTAAAGGGTGTGAAGTGTGTGTGGAAGTATGTCCGACAAACCCTAAATCGCTCTTGATGTTCAACGAACATGAGGATATTGAGAATGCACTTTCTCAGTGGCCGGAAAAAAAGAAAAAAGAAAAGAAGTAAGGAAGCAAAATGCCAAAAGAGATTTTTGAATTACAAGACAGAGAAGTTTGGGATGGTAACTATGCGGCTTCTCAGGCAATGAGACAAGCACAAGTAGATGTTATGGCAGCGTATCCCATTACGCCTTCTACGCCGATCGTTGAGAACTATGGAAACTATGTTGCCAACGGCTATATCGACGGCGAATTTGTGATGGTCGAGTCTGAACATGCAGCGATGTCTGCCTGTGTTGGTGCTTCTGCATCGGGCGGGCGTGTTGCTACAGCGACCTCTTCTCAGGGATTTGCACTGATGGCTGAGGTTCTCTATCAGGCATCCGGTATGAGACTTCCTATCGTTCTCAACGTTGTCAACCGTGCGCTCGCATCACCGCTGAATGTACGTGGTGACCATGCCGATATGTATCTCGGACGTGATTCTGGCTGGATCCAGCTGGGCGCATTCAACGCACAGGAAGCCTACGATCTAGCACTCTGTGCTTTCAAGATCGGAGAAGACCACTCTGTCAGACTTCCCGTGATGGTACACCAGGATGGATTTATCACATCGCATACGGCACAAAATGTCTATCCGCTCAGTGATGAAGAGGCATACAAGTTTGTCGGCGACTTCAAACCTGTCGATGATATGCTCGACTTCTCCAGACCTGTCACATACGGTGCACAGACTGAGGAAGATTGGCACTTTGAGCATAAAGCCAAGCAGCATAAGGCACTGATGGATTCACGTCCTGTGATCGACAAGGTCTTCGAAGAGTTCGAGAAGATCTCTGGCAGAAAGTACAATCGTGTCGAAAGTTATATGATGGAAGATGCGGAAGTAGCGCTCGTAGGTCTCGGTACGACAGTAGAGACGGCACGTGTTGCAGCCAAGCAGCTTAGAGACGAAGAGGGGATCAAAGCCGGTGTGGTTGCGATCAGAAACTTCAGACCTTTCCCGTTCGATCTGGTCAGAGATGCGCTTGAGAATGTCAAATCAGTCGGTGTAACCGATCGTTCAAGCCCAGGTGGTGCTATGGGGTTCTTCTTCAACGAAGTCTCTGCAGCACTCTATACGACACCGAAACGTCCACTGGTGACCAACTATATTTACGGACTTGGTGGACGTGACTTCTCTATCGAAGATGCCAAAAATATCTTCAGAGAGCAGAAAGCAAATGCCGACGCAGGCTATATTACAACAGATATCCAGCAGTTCTCAGGTCTTAGAGGGCCGAAACTCGGATTCTTCCAGACAAAAAGGAGTTAATGATGGCAATTACATCAGTCAAAAACCTAAAAGAATTTTCAACGGCAAATGACCGTTTCGAGGGTGCACATACACTGTGCCCGGGATGTGCGCACTCTATGATCGTAAGAGAGCTTATGAACTGTACTGATGACAATCTTGTTATCGGTACCAATACAGGGTGTCTGGAAGTCTCCACGGCAGTCTATCCGTTTACTTCATGGGATACCTCATGGATCCATATCGGGTTCGAAAATGCAGCATCAGCAATAGGCGGTGCCGAAGCGATGCACAAAGCGAGAAAAAGAAAAGGTACACTCTCAGACAATGATGCACCGGTCAAATTCGTAGCATTCGGAGGAGACGGTTCGACATTTGATATCGGTTTCCAGTGGATGTCAGGTGCCTTTGAAAGAGGACATGACTTTACCTATATCTGTCTTGACAACGAAAACTATGCCAATACCGGTGGACAGAGATCGTCTGCTACACCGATCGGTGCGACTACTTCCACTGCACAGGCGGGGAAACACTCTTACGGTAAAAAAGAGAAGAAGAAAGATATCGTATCGATCATGGCGGCACACGGTGCACCATACGTTGCGCAGCTTGCACCAAACAAGTGGAAGTCTATGGCAAAAGGATTCCAAAAAGCGCTTGAGACAGAGGGACCATGTTTTATCAACACTGTATCACCATGTTGTACAGAGTGGAAATTTGAGCCAAAAGATACGATCAGCATCACTGACCTTGCGACAGATTCACTGATGTTCCCAATCTATGAGATCATTGACGGGCACGAGCTCAATATCCTCTATAGACCGAAAAATGTACTCAAGGTAGAAGATTACCTCGCGGCACAAGGACGTTACAAGCACCTCTTCAAGCCTGAATACAGACATGTTATCGATGAGATTCAGAAGGGTGTGGATGAGTATTGGGAGATGTTGCAGCGTCG
>JALWKQ010000057.1 GCA_027081395.1 Sulfurovum sp.
AATAAAAGAAAAGGCTCGATGTGTTTCAAGACAAGGTGTTTCTCACTGCTACCGATACCACCATAGGGTTTGTCTCTCAAGATGCCGACAGGCTGACCCGCATCAAATCGCGTCCCCCACACAAACACTACATCAGAGCAGTCGACTCGCTGCATACACTCAAGCACTTTACCCGTGTACCCGGCACTCACAAAAAAGCACTCAGACGTGCCAAAAGAACGACCTTTATCATGCCTGATGGCAACTCCTTCCGTGTCGTCAAAGACCCGCACCATCTACTGCTGCTGAGTAGGATGAAGTGGGCATACACCACCTCCGCCAACCGAAGCGGCGGAAGCTATGATGAGGCGTTTGCGCACGCCTGCGCCGATGTAATCATCGCACCGTTACAGGAGCGAAGCCAAGCCTCCAAGATCATCAAACTTGGCAAACACCGACGCAAAAGGATACGCTAATGCCCCCAATACACGAAACCGACACACTCACTATCGAGATCGAACCCAGTGAGATTCCGTGGCTCAAGATCTTCACCAAAGAGCCCTACAAAGAGATGAGCGAAGCACCGCAGAGTATCAAAAGAGAGATCTATGCCCTGCTCGATCTGATAGAAAAGACAATGATAGCCTACTATGCACCCGACAAGATCAATATCGCCTCATTTGGCAACTACGTGCCGCACCTGCACTGGCATATCATGGCGCGCTTCAAAAATGACAGCTATTTCCCTGAACCGATGTGGGGCAAAAAGCAGCGAGAATCCAATCTGACACTGCCAAGTATGGAGGGTTTTGTGACACTGCTGCAAGAGAGACTATCCCAAAAGGAGAATATGCTCGAGCGTTACAGCAGGCTGCTCTATATCAAAGCCAAAGAGATCGAAGAGGAAAGATGTTTGCCTCCGATGGAGGCACTCAAAGAGGCACTGCTCTTCATCGAGGGGGAGATGTTGGGATACTAAAGGGAACCTCTAAAATTAGGGCTTTACAGTCGGTTTGCCCGCTTTGATCCAGCCGTTTTCTATACCGCCTTTGAGTTGATAGACATTCTCAAAGCCCATCTGTACAAGCCCCTCTCCGAGTGACTGCGTGCGGTTGGCATGTGCGCAGTAGATGATAAAGGGCTCTTTTTTGTTTTTGACAATCCTGCCGAGATCATAAAACCACTGCGCCAGATCGGGCTGTCCGTTCGGGGTAAAAAACATCATCTTGTGTGCACCCTTGATGATGCCCGTCTGTTGCCACTCCATCGGTGTACGGATATCGATCACCGGCACCCCTTGTGAGCGCATCTTCTCCAGTGTATCGCTATCTATCGTTTTGAGCTCTGCAAAGAGCGAGAGAGTCAACATGACCAGTACCAATGCTATCTTTTTCATACCTGCTTTACCTCATATCTTTCAAATTTTTGTGAAGTATACAGAAGAAAGGTTAACCGTGACACTCTATAGCATGCTACTCAAGTTCCATTCTCCTCCTCAAAAAAAGTGTATACTATGCACAGATAACCAAAAGCCAAAAGGAGTCCCTGATGACAGAAACAAAAGTATATCTCGAAGGTGATCTCTCAGTGATCACACTGAGCAATATCGGTGAGCTGGATGAGTTCGATTTCAATATCGATGATATCAATGAGGAAGCGGATATCAATGAGATCTTCGAGCAGATCGATGCCTTCAGTGAGAGCGGAGAGCTTGACCTCGCTACCGATATCAAGAAGTTCAAAGTGATGGCACCTGAAGATATCAGCTATCTGGGTATCAAGGAGAATGATGGAGAGGAGACAGAGAGCTCACTCGATGCGTTTGTCCTGAAAAATGAAAATTTCCAACCTGTCAAAGAGCTGCTGGAGTTTGCTGAGGCGGGTGATCTCATCTATCTGCGCAAAGAACAAGGCAAATCGAACTGGGAGTTCTCTCTCGAGAGAGAAAGTACAGATGCACCTATGACACTCTCCTATTTTGACTGTTCACACGATCTCGATCAGTATGACCTGCTTGCAGAGAGCTACTATGATGTGCTCTGTGACACCTTTATCCCAGAGAGCCTCTCAAGCGGGGAGAGCAAAGCACAGGTAGAGAACTTCGATATCGATCCTCAGCTGGTTTACGGTGAGCTCTATAAAGTCGTCGAAGATCCTGAGACTTGGGACAAAAGCCTCGAACGGCTGGAAGTACCGGGCTTTTACTTCCTTGACAAAACGAGAAGTACAGATGAGTGATTAACGATCGCTTTTCCCCATCAATACAATTTTAGTGAACAAACAATTCAATCAAAATGCTTGATTGAATTGTTTTGCTGCACAAAGTGCAAATAGCACCCTTTTTTCTTGCATTTTCAGTCTTTCGTAAGTCCAAAACAAGCATAATCCCCCTACATATAATTACACTGCGTTAATTATAAAATATTTTTATCTTATATGAAAGGCAACTTATGAAAAGAAGAGACTTTTTCAAAACTGCTGCACTCACAGCCGGTGCTGCGGCACTGGGTACGAGTGACCTAAGTGCGGGCGAGACCCAACAGCCCATTGACAACCGCAAAATATCGGATGTCGCTTTCCCCGAAAAGCGCCCCCTGATCACCTACTCCGACAGACCGCCTCTGCTTGAGACACCGCGTGAGGTCTTTACCTCTGCTTTGACACCGAACGATCAGTTCTTTGTCAGATGGCATATGCCGGATATCCCTCAGTATATCGATGAAAAAACCTTTACCATCAATGTCAACGGTATGGTCAAAAATGTGCTCAAGATCACCCTCGATCAGCTCAAAAATGACTATGAACAGGTAGAGGTCACTGCCGTACTGCAGTGTGGAGGGAACAGCCGTTCGGCTTTCAATCCTACTGCCGGCGGTATCCAGTGGGGTAACGGTGCAATGGGATGTGCACACTGGAAAGGTGTCAGACTCCGTGATATTCTCGACCGTGCAGGACTCAAAAAAGGTGCCGAGTGGCTGGCAGTCTCAGGCAGTGAAAAAGCCGCCTACTACGAGACACCCAACTTTGTCAGAGAGCTGCACCTCGATGAGCTCGATGACCATGTGATCATAGCCTATCAGATGAACGGTGAGGATCTCCCCTATCTCAACGGCTTCCCTGTCAGACTGGTCATCCCGGGTGTCTACTCTGACAGCTGGATCAAGATGCTCTCCAACATCACTGTCACAGACAAGTACAAGCACCTCTTCTTTATGGATCATGCATACCGTGTACCGGATAATGATTGTGAGTGTGAAACACCTGAAAAACCCTTCCCAAAAACCAAACCTATCTACCGCATGAATGTCAAATCCCTCATCGGCTATCCGGTAAACGGCGGCAAACTTACCCATAAGTCACACAGTGTCGTGCGCGGCGTGGCATGGGACGGCGGAGCAGGTATCAAAGAGGTGCAGATCTCTCTTGACGGCGGAAAAACATGGGATAAAGCCCAGCTCGATGACGGCTCTGCGGGACGCTACGCCTACCGTACTTTCCGATACAGCTTCAAACCGATGAAACTTGGCAAGATGAGCATCATGGCAAAGGCGATCAACAAACTGGGCGAAGAGCAGCCTTTTGCAAAAGATGTCAAATGGAACCACGGCGGATACAAATTCAACGGTATCGATGAAGTTAAAGTAGAAGTAGTATAAGGATTAGATGATGAAAAAACTGTTTATAATAGCATTGATCGCACTCACGCCGCTGATGGCTCAAGTCAAAGGCAAGATAGAGGTACCCTATATCGCATTTCCTATCAAAATGGGTAAAGGTTTTGACGCTGTTCAGGCAAACTGCCTGATGTGCCACTCTTTTGGCTATATTATCAATCAGGGACGCCAATCCAGAAAGTTCTGGAGAGGCAAAATCGACAAGATGATCGTCCACTTCAAGGCTCCTATCAGTGATAAAGATGCCAAGATCATCGAGGACTATTTGACTGAGCACTATGGGAATGGGAAATAGGTGCTATTCCTATAACAAATCTTGAATGTGCAGCTTCGGTTCCCAGCCTGCGGCGGTGCTCCTTCGTCGCACATCGCCTACGGTTTCGCCAGCCTTCGCTGATGCTCACTTTCGTTCGCATAACAGCTTCGGTTTGTCCTCGCTTCGCTGCGAGATTGTCGTCGCTTCGCTCCTTGGATCGCACCGAGAAAACGTGAAGCAGTTCACGTTTTCTCAGGTGCTCACCAATCTTCCCACAACTTTGCTTTTGTGGGGATGTTCCCTTTGCTTCTTCTGGCTACACTGTCGCGGTAGAGCCATGCGTCTTTGATCTCGGCGATCTCCTCTTCGCTCAGACGGCTTTGAGCATACATGCCTGCCTCTTCTCGCTGTCTTTGGGCTTCGTAGAGTGTGATGGCTGTGGCGACAGAGACATTGAGACTTTGCACCATCCCCATCATCGGAATGATGATCGTCTGATCTGCCAGCGCGATCACCTCTTGGCTTACGCCCTCCTTTTCATTACCGACCACCAGCAGTGTTGGCTTGGTGAAGTCCACTTCTCTGAAGCTGACAGCATGATCGTCCAGCGCAGTGACGATTACCTGCATCCCTTCTGAACGTTTGGACTTTATCATATCCACCCTCTGATCATAATCGACCCTCTCTCTACCCACCCAGCGATGGGCTCCCTGTGTGATCGTCTTATGTATCTTGACATCCAGATCATCCCTGTTGCTATAGTAGAGACTCAACACCCCTACCGCATCGGCACTTCTGAGAATGGCAGAATTGTTCTGCGAAGAGTATACATCATCCAAAAATATCTGCAGATCGGGCTGCTTACGTCTGAGTATCTCATCGATACGTGCTTTTCGCTTCTCATTTAACATACAGAAGTATACTCAAATTGATCTTGATGACAAAATAACATGGGCAGATGAGGCAAGCCCCACTTGCAACGTGGAAACCAGAAATGGTCTGGTCTATGGCATTGCCTATTTTACTAGTTGCAGATGTTAACTTCATCTTCTTTTAAGAAGTAAGTAGAATCTTCAAATCCTAAAAATTCTCCCATAGATAAAGCTTCAATCATGATGCGGTTTTGCAATAAATTGTATTTTATCCGACCCAATGAAAAGTCTATGTTGTCAATATCATCTATTTTATCATCAAGAAAAATGCTACTACCAACCTCTTTTATTTTCCAAACTCCATTTTTGATAAAAATCAATTTGGAATCGACACATTTTTTCAAAGTTAACGAATTATCTTTTTTAATTCCAATTTATAATCAACATTCTTATATTTAAGCTTATACTCTCCCACTAGATCGTTTTTGGACATAGCAAATACTTTTTCACCATATCCTATAAGATATAGTGCCGATAGAAACAAAAAAGCAGTTAATAAAATAACTATTAATATTTTTTTCATTAGTATGTTTCCTCAAAATAATAATATTGTCTTAGTGACCTGCCCCAAAAAGTAGTACCATTTCCAAAGTTAGACTTTGATTGTATATCAAGCAGCATTTTGTCTGCCTGAAACCTTTGCCGGTGGTTGGTTATCCAGTGAACTGTGTGGTCGTTCATGA
>JALWKQ010000058.1:0-3900 GCA_027081395.1 Sulfurovum sp.
GCACACAGCGCACTCTTTATCGAGGCATGTGAAAAGGTCGAGAGGCTGAAGATAAGATACCGTGAGGTATTTGCACCCCAAAACACGCTTTTGGAGACAACAGACTGATGTTCTGGTATCATGCGCAGACCAAACACAGCTACAATTCGGTGCGGATGTACCCCAACAGACTCAGTTGGGAGGATCAGCCTAGTGTCTACAAGCACTACCCGGATCACTTCCCCCGCTTTGACTTGAAGATGGAGAACAAAGAGGATCTCTTTCTCTATCATATCGCAGGGATCAATGCAAAAAAGAGTTATCCGGGTGCAGAGTACTATCTGCGTATGAATCCCAGTGCCGGCGCACTCTATCCCAATGAGCTCTATATGCAGATACGAGGGGTAGAGGGTAAAGAGGACGGCATCTATCATTTTGATGTCGCGGCAAGTGCATTGACACTGCTCTATACACTTGAAGCGGATGAGGGGATCGAACCCTATCTCGGTTACCGTTATGCCATGCAGGGGTATCTCTTTTTGGTCTCTTCGATCTATTGGCGTTCGAGTTGGAAATACAAAAACCGCGCCTTTCGCTACTGTCTGCTCGATGCCGGGCATATACTGGGAGCGATAGAGGCAAGAGCACTGCTCAAACCGCATGCGACACGCATGATCTACGATTTTGACAAAGCGGTACTCAATCGCTGTTTCGGATTTGACAATCGGGAGTGGTTGACAGCGGCTGCTTCCGTGGCGGTACCACAACAGGGCAAGGAGGTGCGCCCAGTGCAGTTTTCGCTTCCGTGGGTGGATGGATCGGGCACGTTTGAGGAGAATCCTCTCATAGAGCAAGCATACCGGGAGAGTATGCAGACAAAGGCGTGCCGTCCGCAGATCAAAGCACCACATTTTTCGTACGATCACAAGAAGCTCAAAGAGACGATCTTTACACGTCGTTCCCAAAGAGCATTTCACGCAGAGGCAATCACCAAAGGGCAGTTTAACTACCTGATGGAGATACTTGCACAGCCTGTACTGAGTGACTGTGACGAGGAGGTCAATGTCTATGTGGTGGTCAACCGCGTGCTCGATATGCCTTTGGGACTCTACAAAGAGGACAGCTATCTCAAGTATGGTGATTTCGCACAGAAAGCAGGCTATCTGAGTCTGGAGCAGTACAATCTCTCTACCCAGGGGGCACTCGCCTTTTTCATGACCTCTTCAGGCAAAAACTATCAAGCACTCTACCAGAAAGCAGGTATTATTGGTCACCGGCTCTATATCGCAGCCAACTATCTGGGACTGGGGGCGAGCGGTATCGGAGCCTATTATGATGATGAGGTCAATGCTTTTATCGAGAATGACGAGATGGTACTTTACGCTTTTGCTATAGGAAAATAAATAGAGTTGAAAACGATCATAAGATAATCTTATTTTATTAAAGTATTAACTATACGTTATAATACACCCAAAAAATAGAAAGGATTTACAATGAGTAGATTACCATGGTGGGTCGGCGGTATTCTGATGGCAGGGCTGCTGCTGATGACCTTTTCTGTATTTGGTGCAGACAGACCTCTGGGGGCGTCGACTTATGTACCCTATTTTGCAGGGATTATTTTTGATCTTGATCCTGAAAAGTACAGCTATCTCAAGGAGATCAAAAATCCTGGAGCATGGGAAGGGGTGCTTCTTTTGGGTGCGCTGCTTGGCGGTTTTGTCACATCGGTATTTTTGACCAAATCATTTCGTATCTCACTGATACCAACCGGATGGAAAAAGTACAAGAACCATTCTGTACTTTCAAGACTGGTGTGGAGTTTTGTCGCCGGCTTCTTTATGATCATCGGTGCGCGTATGGCTGGAGGATGTACCTCAGGTCACTTTATGTCGGGGATGAGTCAGCTTGCTATCTCTTCGATGATATTCGGTACTATGGTGATGATCGCGCTTTTGATCACCGGAAAAATCTTTTATAACACAAAGGAGAAGTAATGGATATCATTGTCAAAACGGCAGGGGATGATTTCCCTTCGCGTATCGCCCAGATGTTTGAAACGGTGATCCATCAGGGGCACGGCTCTTTGGTGCTGGTCTTTCTGATCGGTGTGATCTTTGGCGGGATCATCCAGTATACCCGTGTGGACAAGTTTGAGAAGATCGCCGGCTTTGCGATGCTCAAAGATACTATCGTCCCAAAGATGCTTTTTCTTACAGTTGGTCTTGCCAGTATCGGTCTTTATTTTATGATCGAAGCGGGGTGGGCTCACTACCATATCAAGCCGGTTATGTGGGGCGGACTGATCATAGGCGGTACACTCTTTGGTATCTCTATGGCGATCCTGGGCAAATGTCCCGGTACCGGTCCTGTCTCTATCGCTGAAGGGCGTATCGATGTACTGGTCGGAGCGATCGGCGGACTGCTTGGCGGTTTGGTCTTTACGCTCTATTATGAGGATTTCTTCAAGCCGTTGATGGGAGAGGTCGCTGGGAAGTGGACACTGCCAAGTTTTTTCCAGGGACATGAGCATCTGGTGGTCTTGATCTTCGGTGTGGTGGTGACACTGATCGCTATTTTGATCCCAAAAGTCGAATTCTTTGACGAAGAGGATCTCAAGAAACTTCCGGAGTGTGAGAGGCCGGATCTCAAAGAGGCATCATGATCTGAAACGATATCCCAGCTCGGTCAGGTATCTGCGTACCTGATCGGGGATGTCCCCTTGCAGCTCGAGGCTATCCTCTTTGAGCGTACCGCCGCAGCCGAGTTTTTTCTTCAGTTTTTTGAGCAGTGCCTGCAGATCGGGTCTGCTTAGATGAAAAGGCTTGACGATCGTGACCGCTTTGCCTCTACGTTTCTCCTTGGCAAGATAGAGTCTGTGCTGTTCTGGTGTTTTGACCCCGGTTTCTGCCTCTTTGATCTCTTTGCTTTTGTTGTCTGCTGTCCATCCTTCCCCAAGGTCGGCGCCCATTTCAAAAAGATTCTTCTTCATAGTCCGCTCCAGTTTGTATCAAATATCAGTCCCAACACTACTGAACCAAAGAGCAGAACAAGCAAAATACGATAGAGGGTCTGGTCACTCGGTAATCGCATAGATCACCTCCGTTTTGTTCTTTTTGGTCTGTATCTCTTCTATCCTTAGGTTGGGGATAGGCAGTTTCATAAAATCGTCAAGCGTCTCTATGTTCGCCTCGGCGATACTGCGCAGTACCATCCCGCGGTAGGCTTTTGCCCAGTGGCTGACGACTTTCCCGCCTTTTAGAAACTTGAGTGTGGTATAGGGTTTGGAGGGCTTGTAGAACTTGTCATAAAAACCGGCACGCAGATCGAGGATATCCTCATCGGTGAGATAGGCTTCCATCAGATCGCTGCTGTGCTCTTTGTAGTACTGCTCTACACGTATATCTCCTACTTTTGCACCCTGTTTGAGTCTATACTCCGGGATCATATCATCGGCACGGATGGGGCCAAAGAGATTGGAGAAGAGGATGACATGCTTATCGATATAGGCTTGCGCCTTTTGATTGAGGGCAGGGTAGTTAAGGTAGTCGAAGGCGACACCGGTATAGCGCTCGATCGCTTTCATGGCAGGTTCATGGATGATATCCTTTTTATACTTGAGGATATCCGCCTCTTTTTTGAGTCCGAACATCTCTGAGAGCTCAGCGATATCACCTCTTTGGATGATATTGGTATAGGTATGCAGTAGCTTGCTGCGATAGGGCAGCAGCGCTTCAAAGAGCAGATCCTCAAGCCTAAAGGGCGCACTACCCCCGCTCTGCTTGGTCTCACTTGGTGCCAAAAGTATTTTCATAGCTGACTCCGTTTGTCAAATTGCGTGAGATACCATAGCATATTTTGGATATTGTTTTGCTATGCTAAAAAGCAGACATAAAGCTGTCGCAGACACATTTTATACTT
>JALWKQ010000058.1:4000-5457 GCA_027081395.1 Sulfurovum sp.
ATAAAAGGAAGGTGAAATGTTGTCTAAATGCAAGGATCAAAACAGTTGGGTGGTTTCTCTTCAAAGGGACAACATAACAACACATCACTACATGTGCCAATGTGCATATACATTTACACTACAGACACAGAGAGATGAAGCAGAGAAATTTCCTATCGTCTGTCCGATGTGCGGTAACGACTATTTTCTCGATAGTGAAGCGTTTACCTCAAATAATGGGGTGATTGTCTATAAGCGCTTTTATTGGGAAACGGAGGAGTATCAGACAGAAGATAGCTGGCACATCACAAGGTTTATGACTATTCCAAAAGTGAGTGAATCTGGAGGCAGGGTTAGATGGGTCAAAGAGCGGCTTATGACTGTCAAATTGAAAAAAGATGGCACAAAAGAGCCAACGATACACAAACACTCACATATTGCTTCAAAATATTATTTTATACAAGAGAACGGGATGGTGCCATTGTACAAAGTATTACACATCGGGATCAAAGAGAGATTGTACAGATATATTTTGAAACATCCTACGGAGACTATAATGTGGCTTGATAAAAGTAAAATTGCAACATTTTCGATAAAAGAGAAATTGACGTATGTTCAATTTTTTCTTGCTCATCCCATGTTTCAATTGCATTCGTTTTTCTTTTGGAAGAAGGATGGAGTATGCCTAGATTTTCCTAAGCCTGTGACACTCAAAGAAGCGTTGCACAGTATTGCCAATGGAAGAAAAGAGAAGATCTTAAGAAAAAGCCTCTATCAAGGCTATGCAGATATGATGAAGCAGACGGGATACTACTATCCCTATAGCGACTATGTTTTTTCAAGAACGATTGATAATATCGATCTGCTTGCAAAGCTCTTTTTGCTTCCGCCCGTTATAAAACAGATACTTTTTGAGGCTGATACATATTCTACGGCTATGGTGCTAATAAGGTTTCTAAGAAGACATTACAGCCAAAAACAGATTGTCAAACTTTTTGTGCATGATATACAGGATGACACTTCGCAAGATAGCAATATGCGTCTTTTTGAAGATTGTTTGCGAATGCTGCAGGTGCGCAGTGATATGAATACATTTGAGCGGGAATTTATAAAGGTGAAGCTAACTGTCCAAAATCTGCATGATGAGATCGTCAGGGTATACCAGATCAGATCGTATCGGGAAGCTACCAAAGAGAAGTTTGACTATGAGCCTATCTATCTCTCGGCTTGTCAACACTATGGAGGGTTGGAGTTTAGGTTGCCTCTTACAGTGAGAGAGTTGGATGCTTGGTCAAAAACCCTTCATAACTGTATGTTTAGCTATGCGAATCGCATTCATCAACGACAAGCGATCATCTACGGCATCTTCCAAGAGGGTGAGCTGAAATATGCGATTGAGTTGCGGTGCTTTAAAGTGGTACAGGCAAAAGGCATTGCCAACGCTTTACTTTTGGAAACAGTCATGGAGATCATAGGTG
>JALWKQ010000059.1 GCA_027081395.1 Sulfurovum sp.
TCCTCACTCTGAAACTGGGTAAAATCCCCAAGATGCGGAGTAACATCAAGTGCATTGATCCTAAAGTTGTGCACCGCGTAGGAGAGCATCCGCTCCTGTTTGTCGATAATATGTGTCTGTGTCCCAAAGTCCCGGGTCAACAGCAGTGAGATGATCCCCACCCCGCAACCGACATCCAAAAGTTTGCCTTTGGGTTTGAACGATGCGGCAAAATCATAGAGAAAAATAGAGTCACTGTTGTAGCAATATCCAGACGGCGGCTGATACAGAAACATCTTGATCCTCTATTTTTGCATAATTTTACACTATTTTGAGTATAATCGCGATTATGAATGAAGAACGCCAAATAGACCTCCTTAACCCGCCATCTACAGACTTCTCCATGCTGGATTATGACTGTGCCTATATCCCCGGCAACAAAGTCCGCATGCACTACAAGTATGTAGACAACGCCTCAAGGACATTCGCGACCGCTGTCATCCAGCGGGGATGGCGACGTTTTGGCAAATACTTCTTCCACCCGATCTGCAACGGATGCAACGAGTGCAAAAGCCTGCGTATCGATGTAGAGAACTACCGGTACACCAAGTCCCAGCGCAAAACGATCAACCGTAACAAAGAGACTAAAATCATCGTCCAAAAGCCTACGATGACACAGGCACACCTCGATCTCTACAACAAATACCACCGATGGAAAAGCGTCAAAGACAGCTGGAGCCACCGCAATATCTCCCAAAGGGAATACTACGAAAACTTCGTAGACGGAGCGCATGATTTCGGCAAAGAGGTACTCTATATCGTAGATGACAAACTGGTCGGTGTCGACCTGATCGACATCCTCGATGACGGCATCAGTGCGATCTACTTCTACTACGATCCCGACTATGCCAGACTCTCACTGGGTACCTTCTCCCTGCTCTACCAGATCAAACTCGCCAAGATACTCGAACTGCCATGGATCTATCTGGGCTACTGGGTAGAGGGCTGCAAAGCCTTTGCCTACAAACCGAAGTTCCAGCCGCAGGAGATCTTGGATGGATTTCCGCATATCAGTGAACCGGCTTCTTGGGAGAAATGGGAGCTTGAGGGTAAGGAATGAGGAACGAGGAGTTTTGGTAAGCTTTCTCAAAGAGAAAGCTTTTATTGACAGAAGCGTTGCACAGCAACGCATACCAACACTCTTCACTCCTCACTAAGCTGAAGGCTCTGCCTTCAGTTTTCTCGCCCACTTCAAAAATAGTCTGTCCGGATTCACACGTGCATCTACAGCTCTCCCCTCTACGATCAATTCGGCAAGCCACTTCGCCATCAAGGGCGCAAAGACAAATCCACGTCCGCCCAATCCGTTGAGGATATAGAGATTTTCGATGTGCTTCAAAGGGGCTTTCGCACCTCTTACGATGTCAGGGTACTGCTCCAGCATATATGCGGTATCGATCACCCTGCCCACCAGAGGAAAGTAGTCTTTCGAGCCTGCACGCATCCCACAGTAGCTCTGAAGCAGTTCAAAGTCCGAGGTATCGACAACTGACGAAGCCTTCTGCTTGAGACCGAGTGCCTGCTCATCGCTGCAAGGTACCACCTCTTTGACCATCTTCTCATGTGTCGCACCCAGTTTGATGACGCCATCTCTATTTGCCCCTACTGAAATAGACTGATGCATACTCACACGCAAGTCAAGTCTGGAGCCGAAATCACCGCGTGTACCCCAGGTTCCACGTATGCCCATATATCTCAAGTCCAACAGATTGCTTTCATACCCTGTCGCCAAAACGATATTTCTCGCCTTATACTCTCCGACAACCCAAAATGCATCTTCTTTATGTATGGCTCCTACTTCATAGCTGACTACTTCAATCTCTTTGAGCAGCTGTGTGCATACATCAGGCGCATCACAGTCCCCGGCATCCGGGAAATAGAAACTCTCAAACGCTACTTTTATCCCTAAATCGTGCAGCATCTGGGGAGTATATGTTTCATAGTTTGGCAGATTGAACGCTTCATAGTCCTGAAACTTCATGGTACCCTCTTCATTTTTGGGGATACGTATCACGCCTGTTTGGTGAAAAAGATCCGGGCATGTGGAAAGATAGAAATCCTTTGCGAAGAGAAAAGCTTCATTGGTCAGACGTTGGAGAGGGGAGCCTTTGCCAATCTTGGGAGAGACAAATGCCCCGGCAGCTCCCGAACCGCCCGCAGCGATACCGTTTTTATCAAGCACCAATACCTTTTGATGCTGTTTTGTAAGTGCATGCGCAATAGCCGCTCCCGCGATACCCGCCCCGATAATAATGGTATCGTAGTTTTGGAGCATACAGCCTAAACCGTAATCTCTTTGATATCCGCAATATCCCTGAATGTTTTGTAGATAGAGCCGATCATATTGAGGCGGTTTTTTCTTAATGCCTCATCCTCCGCATTGACCATCACGCCATCAAAATAGGCATCCAACTCACGCTTGAGACCAAAGAGCGCTTCAAGTTTGGTTTTGTAGTCAGGGTAGTCTTGGTTGATTACCTTTTCATAGGCATTGTAGAGGGTGATCTCTGCATCTTCCCTAAAGAGTGAGGTATCGATAGGCAGTGGTGCATCCAGATCGACATCTTTGGAGATGTTGGCAACACGCTTGAAGGTCGAGAACTGCTCTTTGAAGCTCTCTTCGCTGACGATCTCATTGAGTGCGGCTACCTTCTTGGCGATCTCATTGATATCTCTCTCACCGCTTGCAAGTACTGCGGCGATCACAGAAGGATTGGCATCGAGCGACTTGTTGATACGCTCGATGATAAATGCCTTGAGAAGCTCAGTATCAAAATCCTGATACTGTCCCTTGAGCAGCGCGATAATATCGTCGATATCAAAAGGCAGATCGTAGGCAGTGACGATACGGACGATCCCGTTGACAGCACGGCGGAGTGCAAAGGGATCTTTACTTCCCGTCGGGATTTTGCCGACACTGAAGAGCCCCAGCAGGGTATCGAGCTTGATACTCATAGCTACGATACTTGAGAAGATCGAGCTTGGCAGCTCGGCACCTTCACCTACGGGCATATACTGCTCTTTGATCGCGTTGTAGACCAGCGGATCCTCTCCGAGCGCTTTGGCATAGTAGTAGCCCATCAGCCCCTGAAGCTCCGTAAACTCATAGACCATTTCACTCATCAGGTCAGCCTTGGCAAGCTCTACAGCTCTATCCATCAGTTTCTCAAGCTCGGCATTGGCTTTGCCTGTTTGGGCTTCCACCTTCTCCATATAGAGTCCCAGCAGACGCATAGCGATGTTTTTCTCGCGCTCAATCTTATCTGCCAAGGTACCCAGTCCGTCGATGAACTGCACTTTTTCGAGCCCTTCGGTACTCAGACCCTTTTTGAGGTCATTATGATAGAAAAAGAGTGCATCGGAGAGTCTCGGTTTGAGAACACGCTCGTTACCTGCGACGACTTTGCTGTAGTCATCGGTATAGGCGTTGCTCACGACAACAAAGCGGTTGGTGAGCTTGCCGTTCTCAAAGACAGGGAAGTAGCGCTGATGCTCTTTCATGGAGGTGATGATCACTTCAGGAGGTAGCTCCAGAAAGAGCGGATCAAAACTCCCCAAGAGTGCTTTGGGATTTTCCGTGATCGCTACGACCTCTGCCAAAAGTGCTTTGTCTCTCTCGATCAAGAGATTTTCCCTCTCTTCGATCGCATCAAACTCTGCAAGGATCATACCCTCCCTCTCATGCGGATGCAGTACTACCGCACCCTCTTGGAGTACCTCCTCATAGCTTTGGATATCGGGTACCTCTATGGCATCGTAGCTTACCATACGGTGGACGTGTGTCTGTGTACCGCTCCTAACCCCGAAGAGCTCTACAGGGACAGAGTGTTCACCCAAACGTACCTGCAGCCATCTGACAGGACGGATGAACTCCTCTTTGCGTGCACCCCATCGCATCATCTTGCCAAAAGACATAGAGGCGATCCACTTGTGTATCATCTCTTCAAGTAGTTCACTCGTTTGAGTACCCTGCTCCTCTTTTTTGAAGTAGAGTACCTCTCTGCCGTTATTTTCCGCGCGCCCAAGCGCATCAAAGTCCACACCGCACTTCCTCGCGAAGCCCAGACCTGCCTGCGTAGGCTCACCATCCTTGATCGCAGCGGCAACAGGAGGTCCCATAAGCTCTACAGTACTGTCCTCCTGCTTGAGCGGCATCGCATCATGCTTGAGCACAAGACGTCTGGGCGTATAGATGAAATCAAACGGATTCTCAAGTTTGTACTCTCCCAGAAGCTTCTTCCAACTCTCTTCGATATTTTTGGTGATCTTCAGCAACGGAATAGCAGGCAGTTCTTCTACCCCGATCTCGATGAGTAACGGTTTTGTCATTTGATGTGTCCTATAGGCATAATTATGGCTAATATTTTATCGAAAAGTTAGTAAATGGCAGGTTTATTGCATTTAATGTAACTTTGTTATAATTTTTTGGAGAAGTAAAACAAAGGAAAAAGAATGAAAAAATTGCTAACATCTACCCTCATCGGACTAAGTATGCTTGCCTTTTCCGGATGTGCCAACGTACCTGCTGCCAAAGTCTCTCCCCAGCAGGAGAACAGCATAGGAGCACAGCAGGAGCGTCAGGTACTGAGCAAGGTACGGACTATCCACAGCGGCAGACTCTATCGTGCAGTGGTCAATGTGGGATCACGTATCGCCAGAGTATCTGGGCGCCGTGACTTCCGATGGCGCTACCATCTTGTCGACAACCCCAAAGTCGCCAACGCTTTCGTACTTCCCGGAGGCAAAGTCTTTGTCTACAGCGGACTCTTCCACTATGCCGCCAATGAAGATGAGCTCGCCGTGGTCGTAGCGCACGAAGTGGCACACGCACTTAGATCACACGGTATCAAAGGGGCACAAAGACAGCAAAAAGCAGGGCTGATCGGTGCACTTCTGCAGGTAGGCATGGGGGTAGCGGGAGTCAACCAAAATACAGCACAGACTGTCACACAGGTCTATAGACAGGGGGCAACACTCGGCTACCTCAGACCCCACTCAAGAGAGCAGGAACTTGAAGCAGACAGTATTGGTCTGATGCTCATGGCAAAAGCGGGCTACGATCCGAGAGCCGCACTGAGTTTTTGGAACAAATTTGGCAGATCGGGACAGCGTATCCCGGAGTATCTCTCCACACACCCCAACCCCGGTCACCGCATCGCCAATCTCAAACGTCTGATGCCAAAAGCACTTGCCATCTATCAGCGAAGTCCCTACAGACGACGCTAAAACGCATAAGAAGAGTCCCTACTCTTCTTCTTGCTCCTCTGATATCTCCTTCTCTTGCATATCGATACGCTGACCCTCATCGTCAAATTTGCTTTTGTAGTAGTTGCGTATGAT
>JALWKQ010000060.1 GCA_027081395.1 Sulfurovum sp.
AGATCAACGATCCAGACCATGTGATGTATGTCTGGCTCGATGCTTTGATGAACTATGTCACGGCTCTGGGATACGGTACAGATGAAGCACTGATGGACTACTGGCCGGCACGCATCCATCTCATAGGTAAGGATATCCTCCGTTTCCACGCTATCTACTGGCCGGCATTTTTGATGAGTCTGGGACTGCCGCTTCCCAAGCACATCGGTGCACACGGCTGGTGGACGAGAGACGGTGAGAAGATGAGCAAATCCAAAGGCAATGTCGTCAACCCAAAAGAGGTGGCAGATGCATACGGACTGGACAACTTCCGCTACTTTATGCTCAGAGAGGTGCCTTTCGGCGGTGACGGCGACTTCTCCCAGAAAGCGCTGATCGACCGTATCAACTCAGATCTGGGCAACGACTTGGGTAACCTGCTCAACCGACTTATCGGAATGAGCAGCAAATATTTCGACGGCAATGTCGACTCTTCTGAGGTAGAGAAGTATTACAAGGAGGAGCTCGATGAAGTACATGAGTCACTTGACAAACTGCCCGGACTGCTCTATGAGATGCAGATACACCGCTACCTTGAAGAGCTCTGGCGTCCTCTTACCGTTGCCAACAAAGCGATCGACAAATACCAGCCATGGACACTGATGAAGGAGGGCAAGGAGGCAGAAGCGATGGCGCTCAACGGACTGATCGCCAACATCCTTGCCAAAGTATCGGTCATGCTCAATCCCGTGATGCCCCACACCTGTCCCAAGATCGCCAACGCACTTGGATTTGAGATCACACAGGAGAGCTGGGAAAAGCTGATAGCACAAAAAGCGTTGCTCGATACTTTTACGATCCAAAAGACCGATCCGCTATTCCCTCGTATCGAAGCACCGCTGCTTGAAGAGGCAAAGCCGGAAGATACAAAAGCGGAGCAGACAGGCATAAAGAAAGCAGAAACTGTCCAAGCTGCCAAAGAGAAATCTTCCGCGCAGAGCGAGTGTGTCGCACTCATCGGCATCGACCAGTTTTTCCAGACATCGCTGAAGGTCGGTACGGTTGTCGAGGCACAAGAGGTGCCAAAAAGCAAAAAACTTCTCCTGCTCCAAGTTGATCTGGGAGAAGAGCAACCGCGCCAGATCGTTGCCGGGATCAAAGAGTGGTACTCTGCTGAGGATATGCTGGGCACACAGGTCTGTGTCGTTGCCAACCTCAAGCCCGCCAAACTGATGGGCTACAAGAGCGAGGGGATGCTTCTCGCAGCCAAAGATGAAGACGGTCTCTGTATGATTCGTCCAGAAAAACCCAAAAAACCGGGTACTCCGATAGGATAATTAAGGTCAAAATGAAAATAGAAGATATCGTAAATCTCACTGAGGGCAGCCTCACCAACACACCGCAGGTGACAGCCGTTGAAGCGGCAACCGTCTACCCCTCCAAAGTCGATCAGGGCGATCTCTTTTTCTCCTCCAATCAGGAGGAGATAGACAAAGCTGTAGAGAACGGTGCCTATGCGATTGTCTATGATGACGAAAATATAGTGCGCAAAGATGAGGAGATCGCCTGGATCAAGGTAAGTGATATTCAACTGGCAGCTTTCAAGCTGGCACGCTATGTCCTCCTGAAAAAAGAGGCGAAATTCTTTCTGCTTACACCCCATGAGATGAGCTTTTTGAAGATGATACTGCTGCACAAAGGCAACATCGCCATCATCCCAAACGACTGGCGTAAGGCATTTGAACAGATCGTCAACTCCGAGCATCACCTCTTTGTCGGAGAAGATCGGGAGCTGATGCGCACGATCAAACCCGATGTGGAGCGACTCAGCAGTGATGTGGAGGGGTACCCTATCTTCGACACACTCTTCAAAACCACTTTCAAGGTAGGCGGATATGTCTATCAGGAGAAAGAGCTCATACCTTTCCATCTGGACTATCTGCTTAGAGCAGTCGATTTCTGCCAAAAGCAGGATCTGCCTTACTCTATAGACCGTATCAAGTATACCAAACACTTCCGACCGGTCTTTATCGATACCCAGCTCAACCCTGTACCCACCGGCAAGAGTGACAAAGTCGCTATCTTTACCGACAATGTACAGGATATCGTCAAAGCCAGAGAGTACATCAAGCGGGGCAATGACTGGGTCAAAGGTATCGTTCTCACACCGCCAAAGACCAAAGTCGACGGTATCGACCGTCCACACTGGTTTGAGACCGAAGAGGAGGTCAGAGAGATCCTCAAAAGCACCCTGTTCAACTACGCTTTCATCTACTCTGCGGACAAAAGTGTACTAAAACATATGAAAGAAGAATATAGTCTTTTTTAAAGGGATATTCCATCACCATCACTGACGGTTTCACTCGATAGCGACAAAGGAGCGCGTAACCCATGAAATGGGCGCTTGCCGTTCGCGACTGCCAGAGCTATCGAGTTAAACCGTACAATTCATCTCTTTTGAAAGATCACCATATTTTTAGCATTGTCAGCAAGATAGTCACACCCGCATATATCGGCAAGCACCCGAAACGTTTTGGGAGAAAAAAAGATAATATGAGTCGGGTCTTTGTGGTAGTACCACCCCGGAAAATCATTGGGATCTTCTGGATAAAACTGGGTCTGAAGTGCGATATAGCCACCCGGGTTCAGCAGTGTCAGCAGCTCCAAAAAGAGTGCTTTGGGATCGTGTAGATGCTCAAATACTTCAGTAGAGACAACAAGATCATATTTTTTACTATGATACTCTGTATTGGGATGATACAAAGGGTCATAAGCATCCGCTTCTATATTCATATCATTTAATATGTTCGCAAGCAGCCTGCTTCGCCCACACCCAAAATCCAGTGCAGTGCCAACCCTCTCTACCCTTGGCATCACAAAATCCAAAAATCGCTGAAAGTACGCCCGATATCCCTCATCTGCTTCATCATTGGTATGCAGGTCATAACGTCTCTTTTGCTCTTCAAGCGTCTGATGATACACGGGATCTTTGAAGATCACATCACACTCTTGGCAGCGGTGATAGACTATGCCACTCTTCTCGTCTATAAAACGGAATGTTTTGCCGGTACATATCAGACACTCCAAAGCGACTCCTATTGTTAGATGTTCCCTAAAGTTTTAATCTCTGTTATGTTACTATTAATCCAGTTAATTTTGACAGGAAACCCAAATCTCGAAATAGGATTCTTTGAATTTCTACTTTGAGATTTGGGTTAAAAATACAGGAAACCCATGAAACGACGTGATTTTCTCACCACTACCGCTATTGGCGCAACTACACTTGCTATGACGGGATGCCACAGAGCAGAAGAGTCAGAGAGCGGCAGTGACACCGTACATATCAACAAAGGCAAAAAGGTCACTCTCAAGCTGGCGACCTCATGGCCGGCACACTTCCCTATCATGGGGACAGGGGTAGACCGTTTTGCCAAGCGCTGCAGTGAACTCAGCAGTGGTACGCTTGAGATCAAGGTCTTTGCCAAAAACATCCTTGTACCGGCCATGCAGGTCTTCGATGCCTGTTCTGCTTCACAGATCGATGCTTTTCACTCCGGTGTCTACTACTGGAAAGGTAAAAACCCGGCTTTCAGTATCTTTGGTGGGATGCCGCTTGGACTGCTGAGTGACGAGATGATCACATGGTTCAAGTTTGGCGGCGGGTATGCCCTGTGGAGAGAACTCTACGCCAAGTACAATCTCTACCCCCTCATAGGCGGTACGACAGGCCCGCAAATGGGTGGATGGTTCAAAAAAGAGATCAAAAGCCTCGATGATCTCAAGGGCTTGAAGATGCGTATCCCCGGCCTGGGCGGCGAAGTGATGAAAAAACTGGGTGTCAATCCCGTACTGCTCCCCGCCGGCGAGATCTACACCGCACTTGAACGCGGTACTATCGATGCGACAGAGTGGGTCGGTCCTGCACTTGACAGCATGATGGGCTTTGCCAAAGCAGCACCCTACTACTACACCGGATGGCATGAACCCGGCTCCATCCTGGAGCTGACCTTCAATAAAGCAAGGTGGGAGAAACTCAGTGCCGAACACCGTGCTATCATCACAGCGGCAAGCGAAGAGATGACCTCCACAATGCTGCAGGAGTTCCGGTACAAAAATGCCAAAGCACTTCAGCAGCTTCCAAAACAGGTTCAGATCAAAGATTTCCCGCCGGAGTTCTTCCCTGCTGCCAAAAAAGCACTCGCAGAAGTACTTGCCGAACAGAGTGCCCGGAGCCCGGACTTCAAGCGTGTGCTTGAGAGCTATCAAGCCTTCTATGCACTCAACAAACCGTGGAGCGATATCAGTACTAAACACCTGCTGAATATAAGAGAGTAATTTATTAGAATTATTTCCCGGCAAAAGCCGGAAAATGGGAAGGAAGTTTAGGAGTTACGACTAACTTTGCAGAGGATTACTTCTCCTCAGGAGCCTCTTCTGTCGTTTTGTTTTTATCATCTTCAGTCGGTGCAGGTGCTGCGTCAGTTGCTTCCTGTACTGCCTGTGCTACTTTTTCCTGTGCAGCTGCCGCTACATCTTCGTTTGCCTGTGCAAAGATACTTGTCATCGCCAATGCTGCGATAAGTGTCATCATAAGTTTTTTCATTATTCATCCTTTTAGTGTGTTGTCACGGATATCCGATATCCGAACAGGCAAATTATAATCTAAGAGAATTACTTCACTATTACCTGCTTGTCATACATAAAATGCTTTCTGGCATTTTAAGCCCAACTTTGTACAATAGTCGAAAAAAGGAGACTATCCCATGTCAGAATCACAAACCACAGAACAATCCCAGGAACAGACGCTTGATGAAAAATTCTTCGAAAGAGCCGATGCGCATATCGCACTTGCCAACGGGCATATCAACCAGCAGGTGCATCCCGGACAGGTGGGCAACTCATTTATGTATGCAGCCGCACGTTTCGCAGCATGGCTAAGTGCAGCAGGCTTTCAGAGCGGAGAGAAGATGATCGCCAAAAAGCCTGAACTGCTTGAGTATTTCATAGGACAGTATGCCTCTATGCTCGAGGAGAACCTCGAAGATTATGCCGCCAACTACGACTACTATATGGGTCTCTCCAAAGAACAGGCAAAAGATAAGTAGGTAAAAAACTAACCAAAGAGACTTTTGGCTCCGATGACACTTGCCAAACTTATGATCATCAGGGCTCCAAAGAAATTGCGGTAAAACCTGTTGTCGATCAAAATTGCGACAAGTGTACCCGCTACTGCAGTCACTGCCAAAAGTCCATAGAGTACAAACATCAGCAGTACCACATCGTAGGGTATCTCCAGCGGTTTCTCATCGGGCAGGACAAATGTCTGTAGCCCCACGGCAATGATCCACAAATAGAGCATCACAGAAAAAAACGCCG
>JALWKQ010000061.1 GCA_027081395.1 Sulfurovum sp.
ACTCTAATTAGGACTGGATTGGGAAGGTAGGTAGTAGGTAGTAGGTAGTAGGTAGTAGGTAGTAGGTAGTAGGTAGTAGGTAGTAGGTAGTAATTTTGCATACCTTTCATAAAGAAATTCTTAAGAATCCATTCTAATTTCTAATTTATCAGGTACATCAAATAACAAAAAGCTAAAGGCTTCTCTTTAGTCAGGTACAATTTTTGCGTGATTTGAGTGGGACATACATCAGGTATGTCGATTTTGTGATAAATGAATTAAAAACAATAGGGCTTTTTCTTAGTTGTATTCGGGTTTTGCTCTTTTTTTGCGAGGTGTACATCAGGTACATCGAGTAAAAATGAGTAAAATACGGATGCAAATAAGAAAAAGTGGTACACTCTACAGGATTCGAACCTGTGACCTTCGGTACCGCAAACCGATGCTCTATCCAGCTAAGCTAAGAGTGCACTTTTGAAGTTACTGCGATATTTGGTGAGCGAATTGTAGCGAAAAAAGCTTTATTTTTCAAGCAGTTTCATCTCTCCGAAAAGTTTCAGGGCTTTTTCGTTGTGTATGAAGCTGTGATTGTAGGGGTGTTCGAGCTCTATGGTCTTGAAGTGTTGAAGGTCAAAATCTCTTTTGAGTGCTTTGGCATGGGTACCAAAAAGGATAAGTTGGGGTGCTTGTGATTGCATCTGGCTCAGCAGGCTCTCCACAAAGGGTCTCCATGCCTTGATATGTGCTGCGGAGGCTTTTTTCTCCGTAAAGATGAGTGCGGTGTTGAGCAGCAGTACCCCTTCGCGTTCAAAATTTTGTCGCAGTGCGTCAATCGTATTGATAAGCGGGGTTTTGTCGATAGCGGCGATGGCGGTCTGGGAGGTATCCTCTGGTGAGAGATCCCCCCTGGCGACCAGTGCCATTTTGATAAAGTTGCGTAGGCTTGTCGCACGGTTGACAGCTTTGCTCAGCCCTGTAGGAGAGAAGATCTCCTTGACCTTCATATCGATAAAGGCATATCCGCCCGCACTCTCAGCTCGGGGGTAGGGATCCTGTCCAAAGAGGATATATTTTACTTCTGATTTTGGGAGTGTACGAAAGGCATTGAAACAGTTCTCTCTGTCTGGAAAGTAATGTTTGTCCTCCTCCAAAAAGCGGCGGTATCGGCTCTCAAGTCTCCCATAGGCACGCTCGAGGGTGGGGCGCCAGTCATCAGGAAGGGTGCTTGTCATTTCGCAAGCTGCTCTTTTTTGATCTTGTCAAACTTGATGATCAGTTCGATCTTGCTCAGCGGAATGCCAAGCTCTTTGGAGACCTCTTCCCTGCTCTTGCCCTCATGGATACGTGCCATCACATCATCTGTAGAGGCGAAATTGTCGATGACATCCTTCACCGATACCCGCTGTGCCTCGAGGTTGGCGATCGTGGCATCTTTGACCTCAAGGATCTCTTTGAGCACCCTATTCTCCTTGGCAAGCTTGCTGTTCTTGCCCGCCAAAACAAAAAGAACAACCACCAGCAGCACCAAGAGTGCCAGTACCACCATATCTGCTGTCTGCATCTACATCACCTCCACAATCATCAGGATCAAAAAAACAAAACCGAGATAGCCGTTGACCGTAAAGAATGCCCGGTCTATCTTCCTGAAGTCTTTGTTGACCAGATAGTGTTCATAGCTTAACATAATCGCCGCAAAAAGTACAGCAAGCCATGCTGCCGCACCAAGATGGGCACGCGCTACAAAGAGTGCCCAAAAGAGCACAGCAAGCACGTGAAAGAGTCTGGCGATCCAGAGTGTACGCTTCGCGCCGAAACGGGAAGGTATGGAGTGCAATCCCTGTGCTTTGTCAAAGTCGATATCCTGCAGTGAATAAAGCAGGTCAAACCCCGCTACCCAGAACATCACACCAATGGCAAGATAGAGTGACCAGAGCGATACCGTACCATTTACTGCCACCTCCCCCGCTATAGGTGCCAGCCCAAGAGAGACTCCCAATATCAGGTGCGCCGCAGCCGAAAAACGCTTGAAGAGTGTATAGGCAGCCAGCACAACAAGGATCGGAACGGCAAGCTTGAATGCCAGATCATTGATCCAATAGGCAACGGCAATAAAAAGGAGTGCATTGACAATGATAAAGAGCAGCATCTCTCCTGTGCCTACCCTCCCGTCTACAGAGGGTCTGCGCATGGTACGGGGGTTGAGCCTGTCAATATCTCTGTCAAGATAGCGGTTGACACCCATCGCGAAGTTGCGCGCACTCACAGCCGCGAGTGTCCCAAGCAGCAGCAGTTTCCACCCGAACCAGCCACTGCCGCTCTTGTGATAGGATGCAACAATCATTGCGATAAAGATAAACGGCAAAGAGAAAATGGAGTGTTGAAACATCACCAGTTCCGAGAAGTCATTCAGCTTTTTAAACAATCCTCTTTTTTTCAGCTCCTCACTCCTCATTCCTAACTCCTCACTCATTATGGGTGTGGGATCTTGAGTTTGGAGTTCATCGACCAGGCGATTGTGATCACCAGCAGTGTGATGATCCAGACAGAGCTGACGATACCGTAGCTGTAGAGAAGATAGAGCACCCAAAGCAAAATCGCTCCAAGCGGTGTCGGTACCCCTTCGAAATATTTGGCAACCTCGCCTGCATCTACCTTGAGATTGAACTCGATGAGCCGTCTGAGTCCGGAGATGATATAGAAGATAAAGACCAGACCCACGATCAACTCCTCTATGGGGTTGTCTATCCCGCTCTTGAGTGCATAGAAGAGCAGAAAGGGCGGCATCACAACAAAAGAGAGAAAGTCCGCAAAACTGTCAAGCTGTATCCCAAACTCGGTAGAGAGTCCATATTTGCGTGCCAGTTTGCCATCAATAATATCACAGGCTCCGGCAATCCATGCCAGTACAATGGCAGTAAAGAAGTCACCCTGTACGATAAAGTAGATCGCAACGACTCCTAATGCTACATTAAGATACGTCACAAGGTTTGCTATATTGAATCGGTTGTTTTTGTCAAATAAATCCATGGGGTATTTTACCTTTTTTGGGGTTAAGATGATATGATTACACTATGCATTCTATCCGTCAGCTCGCACTTATCGGCTCTACCGCATCAGGCAAGACAGCACTTGCTGTCAAACTCGCCAAAGTACGCAATGCCCATATCCTCTCTATCGACTCGCTGGCGATCTATAAAGAGATCGATATCGTCTCTGCCAAACCGACAGCTGAAGAGCGTGAAGGCATCATCCATTTTGGTATCGACCACCTTTCCCCCGATCAGCCCTTTGATGTAACCACATTTATCCGGCTCTACAAGGATGTCTGCCGAAGATGTCTCGCAGATCAAAAAGAGCTGATCATTGTCGGGGGTACGAGCTTCTATCTCAAAATGCTCATGGAAGGTATCAGCGAGCTGCCGTCACCAAGTAGTGAAGCTGCTGCCAAGACAGAGGAGAGTTTGCGGGATATCGAGACTGCCTATGCCATGCTCTACAGACTTGATCCGGAGTATATGTCCCGGATAGAAAAACAGGATCGATACCGTATAGAAAAGGCTCTCAACATCTACTACTCAACAGGAGAGAAACCCTCTGCATACTTTGCAGCACACCCTCCCAAGCCCATAATAACAGCGCCACTGCCGGTGTATCAGATCGTGTGGGAACGTGAGGTACTACGTCAACGGATCGCACAGCGTACAACGCAGATGCTTGAAAATGGACTGATAGATGAAGTTGCTATGCTTGAAGCCAAATATACACGTGCTCCCCACTGTATGAAGGCTATAGGGATCAAAGAGACATTGGCATATCTCGACGGTATCTATGACAAAAAAATGCTCGCGCAAAAGATCACAACCAACACGGCTCGCCTTGCCAAACGCCAAAATACTTTCAACCGCTCACAATTCCCAGAAGTTACACACTCAGATCTGCAAACGCTTGAAAAAATGCTTGTATAGTTTTATATTTTAGAGGATGAATTGCGTAGGGGCAAACCCTCGTGGTTGCCCTCTAACGAGATAGACGATCAATACCCGGAGGCGGAGATCATATAATAAAGATACGAGATCAACGGCTGTACATAGAAGATCGCTGCGACAGTCGCTACGGTTGCCAATCCGATGATTGCCATCAACGGTTTGGAGATGTTGTAGTAGACTGTATCGACATCTTTGACCGGCTCTTTGAGGAACATATAGACTACCAGTTTGAGGTAGTAGTATGCCGCGATAGCCGAGTTGAGACCCATCACGATCGCCAGCCAGATATAGCCTGCGTTGACGGCAGCCTGCATGACATAGATCTTGCCCCAGAAGACAGAGAATGGCGGTACCCCTGCAAGAGAGAGCATAAAGAGACCCATTACCACCGCACCCATAGGCACGATCTTGATCATCCCTGCAAACTTCTCATAAGGGTGGTCATAGCGGTTGTTAAAGCGTCTGACTTTGTGTCTGGAGATCCAGAGCATCGCAAATGCACCAAGGTTGGTGAACATAAAGAGTGCGTAGTAGAGGAAGATCGCTGTATTCCCCTCTGTGGTATCGAGTGCCAGCGCTGCTACGATAAAGCCTGCATGAGAGATAGAAGAGTATGCGAGCATACGCTTGACATCCTGCTGAACCAGTGCCATGACATTTGCCAGTGTCATTGTCAAGACCGCAAGTACCAGGATGATATCTCTGACCCACTCAACACCGAGATCGATATACATACCGAAGATTCGGATAGAGACGACAAACGCCGCAATCTTAGGTACTACCGACATATATCCCGCAAGCGGTGCAGAAGCACCCTCATAGACATCCGGTGCCCATGTATGAAACGGGAACAAAGAGAGCTTGAATGCGAAGGCAACCATCAGCAAAATAGAAGAGCCGAGTACCGCAATCACCGGTACAGGTTCAATAGCTCCGGACATACGTGCCGCGAGCACTTCCGCTACCTGATAGAGCTCGATAGAGCCTGTCATTGCATAGACCACAGCCGACCCCATCGCAAAGAAGCCCGCAGCAAGTGCACCCATGGTGAAATACTTCACGGCCGCTTCATAAGAGTTGCTTCTGTTGTGCAGTGCGATCAGCGTGTAGAGTGATAGTGACGCTGTCTCAAGACCGACAAAGATCAGGATCAGGTTGTCACTGGCGACCATAAACTGGAATCCGGCAATCATAAAGAGGAAGAGTGCGAAGAACTCCGGATACTCAAATTCATGGAAGCGCTTGGATGTGAGTGCCAACGGAATGAATAGCATCGATCCTGCAATCACCATAAGCTGTGAAATGATGGAGATACCGTCGATCATCATCACATCGAAGAAACCGCGCTCATTGACATTGAGTCCAAGTACCGCACCGAAATCGATAAAGAGGATCAGCAGTGTCAGCATCACATAGAGCGATTTGTGCAGTTTCTCATTGATCAGATCAATGATCAGGATGATCAAGCCGCCGGCAATAGCGATCAGCATCGGTGCCAGAGTGATTAGGTTTAGACTCTCTAAACTCACATTAATCGGTTGTAACATTACTTCACCTCCATGATTGTCTGAGGCACTTTGATGATCTCTTTTGCCTCTGGTGTGATCGCTTTTTCATGCATAAAAGTCAACATCGCTTTGACAGAATTGTCGATCGGTTCAAGTACAGGCTTGGGATAGACACCCAGCCAGATAACGATAAGTACCAACGGTACCAGTGACCAGGTCTCAAGCGGTGTCAGATCTTTGAGTTTCTTGACCGCTTCGTTGGTGATAGGTCCGAAGAATGTCTTCTTGAGGACGCTTAGCATATAGACGGCACCAAGAATGATCGATGTTCCTGCAAGGATCGTCATGATCGGCGAAATCTCATAGAAGCCCAAAAGTACCAGGAACTCTCCTACAAAGCCCATCGTGAGCGGCAAACCCACAGAAGCCATCGTCATGATCCCGAAGATCACAGCGTACTTCGGCATCACTGCTGCGATACCGCCGAATTTGCTCATCTCTTTGGTATGCATACGGTCATAGATCATCCCGACAAGCATAAAGAGTGCGCCTGATACGATACCATGCGCCAGCATCTGGAAGACAGAACCTGAAATACCCTCTGCATTCATTGCAAAGAGACCCAGCATAATGATACCCATGTGCGATACCGATGAGTAGGCGATGACCTGTTTGATATCCTTCTGTGCATAGGCGACCATTGCCGTATAGATGATCATAATGATCGAAATAAACGCGATAGGTGTGATCGCCATCACTGAAGCATCAGGGAACATCGGCAGAGAGAATCTGACGAATCCGTAAGTTCCCATCTTCAAAAGCACGGCTGCCAGAATGACCGAACCGATCGTTGGCGCCTGTCCGTGTGCATAAGGCAGCCATGTGTGGAACGGAAACATCGGTACTTTGATCGCAAATCCGATAAAGAATGCCGCAAAGAGCCAGAGCTGATAGTTGACCGGCAGTACCATCGCATACCAGTCCGTGATCGCAAAGCTCCAGACACCTGTCAGGTTATGGTAGACATACGCCATAAAGAGCAGCCCTACCAGCATAATCAGTGATCCTGCAAAGGTGTAGAGAAAGAATTTGATCGCTGCATAGACTCTAAGCGGTCCTCCCCATGCACCGACAATATAGAGCATCGGTACCAGAGAGAGTTCCCAGAAGAGATAGAAGATGATCGCATCAAGTGCTACGAAGACACCTACCATTGTCATCTCAAGGAAGAGAAGTGTGACGATCATATTCTTCACATTTTCCTTAATAGACATGCTCATCATACCGATCAGTGTCATCAATGTCGCCATGATCACAATAAAGAGTGAGATACCGTCCACACCAAGGTAGTATGAAACACCAAAGTCCGGAATCAGCGGGATCATCTCCACAAACTGCATCCCCGCATTGGCACTGTCAAAACTGAACCAGAGCCAAAGCGACAATAAAAACTCGATCGCGGCCACGGTGATACCGTAGGCTCTCGCACTCTTCTTGTCGACCACAAACCCGAGCAATCCTGCGACTGCCGGGAAGAACACCAATATACTTAAAATATTTTCCATTTACTTACCCCTTACCCAATCACTGCTGAGAGAGCAGCTACTACTAACAGTGCAACACCACCGACAGCCATCCAGTTCAGATAGTTCGAAAGGTTACCGGTCTGCATTTTTCTAACGCCGTCTCCTGTATAGTAGAAGAACTTCGCAATTGTATCGACTGTTGCATCCACGATCTTGAGATCGACTTTCTGCCATAACGCTTCAGAGATCATCGCATACGGCTTGCTGATCATCTCCTCATAAAGCTGAGGAATATAATACTGGTTTGCAAGCAGTCTGTAGATAAACGAATTTTCCACTTTCGGATCTCTCTTGAGCCCTTTGGCATACATCTTGTACGCAAGAGCGATACCGCCTACGGCAAATGCCAGAACGATCGCCGTCAACACAAGGATCAGCTCATGTGTATGGTGGCTCATCTCATAGTCAGGCAGCAGTGTCGTAATGAACTCATGGAACCACGGCTGGAAGAATCCTGCAATGATTGCGAGCACAGCCAATGGAGACATCGCAACCAGTACAAATTTGTACATTTCATGCGGATGGATACCGTATTGCTTGTATCTCTCATCACCCCAGAAAGTCAGGAACACCTGTCTGAAGCTGTAGAAAGCTGTCATACCGGCAGTGACCACAAGGATGATCCAGAGTACATAGGTACCTTCGTTGAAAGCAGTCTCGATAATCGCATCTTTGGAGAAGAATCCTGCAAACGGCGGGATACCTGCCAATGCCAGCGAAGCTATACCCATATAGAGATAGGTCCACTTCATCACCTTTTTCAAACCACCCATCTTGAAGATGTCAAGTTCATCATGCATCGCGTGCATCACGTTACCTGCGCCCAGGAAGAGCAACGCTTTGAAGAATGCGTGTGCCGCGAGGTGGAACAGAGCGATCCAGTATGCGCCAAGACCTGCTGCGGCGAACATATATCCAAGCTGGGAGAGTGTCGAGAAGGCGATGATACGCTTCAAATCTCTGTTAACCAGTGCCATGGAGGCCGCGAAGAATGCAACAAAGGTACCGAGTGCGGCAATGAAGAAGCTCACTTCCGGTGTCATAGCAAATAGCGGATTGGCACGGATCACCAGGAAGACCCCGGCAGTAACCATTGTCGCGGCGTGAATCAGCGCCGATACCGGTGTAGGTCCCTCCATCGCATCTGTCAGCCAGGTATGCAGCGGGAACTGCGCCGATTTACCCATTGCACCGATAAAGAGTGCGATCGCAGCAGCATCCAGAATCCATTGAGGAAGATACGGCAGCTGAGCAAAGACTTCATCATACTGAAGCGTACCGGTATTCCAATAGATAATAAAGATACCTATCAGCATCCCAAGGTCGGCAATACGGTTCATGATAAACGCTTCATTTGCCGCCCATGAAGGAGAGATAGAGGGGTTGACCTCTCTTGGCTGATCAGGTTTATGGTACCAGAAGCCTACCAGAAGCCATGAACAGACCCCTACCCCTTCCCAACCGATGAAGAGTCCGAGAAAGTTGTCCGACATGACCAGTACCAGCATCGAGAATACGAATGCGGAGAGATATGAAAAAAATCTGTTAAAACTTTTGTCATGATCCATATATCCGATCGAATAGATATGTACCACAGTCGATACCAGCGTGACAACAACCATCATCGTTACCGAGACCTGATCTACCACAAAGCCGAATGGGATACGGATATCTCCGGCATTGATCCACTCCATCATCATCACATGGATCGGTGTACCTGTCTTTACCACATAGATCGCCAGCATGACTGAAGCGACAAATGAGATAAACAGCAGTGCCGAAGCCACGATCCCTACAAAGACCTGCCTTTTGCCCATCCCGAACAGAGCCGCAAAGAGCGATCCTGCAAACGGTGCAAAGAGTGCTATATATACTAAAGTTTCCATCATTATCCCTTCATACTTGCAAGATCATCGAGATCAAGACTTCCATATTTTTTGTAAAGTACGATCAAAATACCAAGTCCCACTGCCACTTCACTCGCTGCAATCGCAATGATAAAGAATGCAAACATCTGACCCGTAAGATCGTTGTAGTAGTGAGAAATGGCTGCAAAGGCGATATTGACCGCATTGAGCATCACTTCTGTTGCGAAGAAGAGCATCAAAAGGTTTCTTCTTCTGAGTACCCCTACCAATCCGATAGAGAAGAGTATTGCCGATACGATAAGGTAGTGTTCCAAGCCTATCATTTTGCATCCTTTGTCGTCAAAATTTCATCATCTGCACTCAAATCTTCCGTCAAACTCTGATCCATCTTCTTGCCTGCGAGGATAATACCTGCAATCATCGCCACCAGAAGCATCACCGCTGCCACTTCGAACGGCACAAGATATTTGGTAAAGAGAACAATACCGACATCCTGTGCGTTTCCGATAGATTCGTGCATCGGGTAGAGTGCCTTAATATTCTCACTGTAGATCGGCGCGGCAAACATCAGCACCAGAACCAGTGCACTCAATCCACCCAGCGCGAAGACCAGTGCAGAGTTGGTGTTGCGTTCTTTGATATCGCGTGTAGCGTCAAAAAACATCATCGCAAATGAGTAGAGTGCCATAATGGCTCCAACATAGACGATGAGCTGCACCACACCGAGAAAATCCGCTCCGAGGATAAAAAAGAATCCGGAGATCAGTACCATTCCCGCTGCCAGTGATGTCATCGCGTAGAGCACGTTTTTACTCATGACAGTGATGAGGAAAAGTCCTATTGTTAAAGCCGAAAATAGGTAAAAGGCTATTGTTTCATACATTCCACTCTCCTTAGTATGCCAATGGTGTTTTCTTGATATTCTCATCCGCATACGGCGTAGGCGCTCCGAATCCCGGATACTCCTGCTGCAGATTCAGCTTGTCAATCGGTGTAAGCATATCTTCAAAGAGTGCAAAACTCGCTCTCTGCTCCGATGCATTCTCATAGCGTGGTCCGTGGACGATCGCCAGCTCCGGGCAAACCTCTGCACAGTACCCACAGAAGATACAGCGTCCGAAGTTGATCGTGTACTCACTCACCTCTTTACGCTGGTTCTCGTCGTAGCGAGTCTCCATCGCGATACAGTTGGAGATACAGATCTTCTCACAAAGCCCGCATCCGATACAACGATAGTGTCCGCTCTCAAGCAGCCTGAGCATCTCATGGATCGCTCTGTAGCGTGGAGAGATAGGCAGTTTTTCAAACGGATACTTGACGGTATGCATCTCTCCTCTGAAAAGTGCGTTGATCATCTCTCTCATCGTGACCCACAATCCTACGAAAAGTTCCCCCTTGAAGGTTCTCTTCATCACACGCTTAAAACGACACCACGGTGTCTTGGGGCTCTCACCCAGATCCAGCATCTTGTAGTGCTGGGTTCCGACATTTCTGTTTTTAAATTGTTCCAAACTCATACTTGCTCCCTTATACCATCATCACAATAGCTGTAATCAGTACGTTGATCACTGCGATCGGCATCAATACTTTCCAACACAGCCACATCAGCTGGTCAGGTCTCACATGCGGCCAGGCAGCCCTTACCCACAACATCAGGAAGAAGAAAAATGCGATCTTCAACATGATAAAGAGCCATCCGAACATACTCTCTGCCGCATAACCGCCGAGGAATACTATCGCTGCGATCACAGAGATCGTGATCATGTTCGCATATTCACCGATAAAGAACATACCCCAGCGCATACCGGAATACTCCGTCGCGTAACCGGAAACCACTTCTGCTTCATGTTCAAGCAGGTCAAACGGTGTTCTGTTTGTCTCTGCAAATCCTGCAATCAGGAAGAGCACAAAAGCAACCGGCTGTTTCCAGATCAGCCAGTTTTCGATACCGCCCTGTTGATAGTTGTTGAAATCCACAAAAGAGAGTGATCCAACAATCATGATTGGCGCAAGAATGGAGAGTCCGGTGACCACTTCGTAAGAGAGGAACTGGATCGCTGTACGTGCCGCACCGATGATACCCCATTTGTTCGCCTGTGCCATACCTGCCAGCAGAGGTCCGTAAAGACCGGCTGCCATCATCCCGAGCACAAAGAGGATACCGACATTGTTGTCCGATGCGATAGAAGGCACGAACGTACCGCCAAGCAGCGGTACCCACTCAGGAATTGTAAAGTCAGGAAATACCGGTACAGCCGCAAGTGCGATGAATGCTGTCGCTGCTGTGATCGCAGGTGCGATCGCGAAGATCAGCTTGTTTGCATTTTGGGGAATAATATCCTCTTTGGTAAAGAGTTTGATCCCGTCCGCTGCGATCTGAAGCAATCCGTAGGGACCGACATGCATCGGCCCAAGACGGCGCTGCATAAATGCCAGTACCTTTCTCTCAATATAGGTACCAAACCCTGCGATCGCCGAGATCACCGCCAAAATAATAATGGCTTTGATGATCACACCGGCTGCTGTCACCTGTGGTAGATTTTCTGCGAGTGTTGTTTCCATACATTACACCTTTCTGATTGTTACTGTTTTGTATCGCGTCTCTCCAAAGAGATCATAGACGCCCTTGGCAGCTTTGAAATCGGAGATCTTCATGATGTCTCCCCTCATCTTGTCGTCGACGATCACATCGAGTGTGATACTTCCGTTGTCAAAGAGCACTTCCACTCTCTCACCGAGTGCTTCTGCCTTCTCTTTACTTGTATAGAGTCCGAATGCCTCGAAGATCTCGTGTGATTTGTCTGTAAAGTCGTTGAACTGTCTTGCAGGGTTGCATCGGTAAGCGATCTCCCCTTCAAGCATACCGTTCTCATCAAACTTTTCTACCTCAGGAAGCGCTGCCTCTTGGGTTTTGACATCGAGTCTGTATCCGCGGTTGTCACTGCCGTCATTGCCGAAGCTATTGGGAAGGTCGTCAAACTTGACCGCTCTGAATCCCTTGTCTGCAGGCAGTTTCTCAGTCCAGTCGACTGTCAGTTCAGGCGCACCGGTAAGTTCCTTCATCAAATCATTGAGTTCATACCCCTCATAGTCAACCGCTGCATTGGTAGGAAGGACTCTTTTATTGATATTGGTCAGGGTACCCTCCTGCTGATTCATTGCCGGCATATCGAGGTCACCGTCACCGAGTGCAGAGAGTCTGAAGTCACCGTTTTCGTTATATCCGACAGTATAACCGCTCTGTGCATCATCGAGGTCACAGATGAGTGCAACACCCAGCGCATTGGATTTGGTCGGTGCCATAACGACATCGATATCACAGGTCGCCTCGATCAGCGCAACCAGTTTGGCAAGATTTTCCGCCATTGGATGATAGTAAAGATCCTCTCCAATCATCATAGAGAACTTCTCTTTTTTCTTGAGCATTTTTGCCAACGCCTCATCAAACTTCTCAGAGTCTTTGCCAAGGAGTTCGACCAGACCGTTTTTGCTCACGGTGATCTCTTTTTCTACCTTCTCTTTGACTTTTTTGCTGACCTCTTCCTCTTCACCTGTCTCCTCGTTGAGCACTGTCTCTTTGACTGTCTTCTCTACTGTCTCGGTGACTGTTTTGCTCTCTGTGCGCTTGAAGCTCTCAAGATATGTTTTGACATCTTCCGGAAGCTTCTCTTTGTCCGCAAAGAGGTCGAGTACCAGATAGAGTGCCGCCTCTTCCAGTCCAGGCTTATGCGCAAAGCACTCTACTGTCTTGCCAAATCCCTCTATCAGTGTATCTTCGATCGTATGGAAATAGAGACCCGCACCTTTATTCATCTTCTGCACGTTGTTGAAGGCATACTTCATCGCAGGAGAGTCGTGTCTTAGTGCCGAACCTACAGAGATCACAAAGTCACTCTTCTTCATAATACTGTCAGTATCGGTGCTCCAGAGTGATCTTCCGCTGGCAGCTTTGTAAGCTTCGAGGAACTTTTGGAACGCCCTTACTTCAGGGTTGAAGAGCTTCTTGCCCATCTTCTCTTTGAGTGTCTGAAGCATCAGTGCCTCTTCGTTGGTGATCATGGCGTTGAAACGGATCGTCTCCGCTTTTTTAATCGCTTCGACTGCCGCATCGAATGCCGCTTTGTCTTTGGTCACACCCCTATTTTCAAAATCATAGGCAAAACGTGCAGAACCGTCAAGTGAAACATAGTTCCACTCATTGGTAACACGGTAGATCTTCAATGTTCTGTCTTCGATCCCTGCAGGCTTCACCTCATAGTAGATATGCGCACCGTCACTTGAGTGTGCTGCCACTGCAGGTACACGGGTAAGATCCCATGGGTTTGACTTGTACATGAAGTCACGGCTTACCAATGCCCCCACAGGACAGACTGCGATACACTCTCCACAGTCCGAACAGTTGGTCTGGTCTGTACCGTTGCTCGGTGCGATAAGCGATTTCTGAAGTTTGTTCCACATGGCGTAGGCATCTTTGGGCATACTCTCTTTGTAGCCTTTGTCGAGAGCATCTCCGCCTCTTTTGGTGGTCGTGATCGCAGAATCGCCGATCATATCCTTACATACGGTTGTACAACGCTCACACACGATACAGAGACTGCCGTCATAGTGAAGTACCGATGACCAGTTGGTCACAGGTCTGTCGGTATCTCTGATCGCATAGTGCTGTGAGTCGACCTCCATCTCCAGGGTATAGTTCTGCAGTTCACACTCGCCATGCTTGTCACACACACCGCATTGAAGCGGGTGGTTGACATCATAGACCTCCATGATCGCACGTCTCTCTTCGAGGATCGTCGGAGTATCTACAGTGATCTCCATCCCCTCTTTGACTTTGGCGTTACATGCATAGACCTGTTTACCGTCAGCCTCGACCAGACAGATACGGCACGCCAATGTCGGACTACATCTGGTCAGATAGCAGATCGCCGGGATAAATACATCGTTGGCACGTGCAGCATTGAGGATATACTCCCCCTCTTTGGCTTTATACTCGATACCGTCGATCGTAATAGTGACCATGTTTTCCACTGTTTGCACTTCACTCATATCAACTTCCTACTTTCTCATTATTCATTCTCTCGAATTTCACTTGGCTAAATCTATAAGAGGATAGCAAAGCCCAACTTAATCCCATATCATAGATCGGGTTGAGGGCAATGGTTCCTTTCATAGATGTATCAATCTTAAACACCCGTTCAAATCTGACACCGTCGATCTCGAAACTGACCGTGTCACCATCCTGGAGTTTTGCCGCCGTGGCGAACTGTGCCGATCCGCGCAAGAGAGGCTTGGAAGCCAGCTCTTTACTCATCGCGGTAAAGGGCGAAAAGTGCTCTTGCGGATTGCACTGATAGACAATCGTACCGTCAAAATCCTCAAGCTCAGCCACCTCGTCAAACGATTCATCTACCGGTACGCTCTTTGGATCAAGAAGATAGCCGCGATGTGCCTCTCCAGTGATGTCAAAATAGTCAGGCAGCGTATCGAAATCCACCGCTTTGTAGCCTCGTGCCTCGGGCAGCTGGGCGGTGTAGTCGATCGTGTACTCCGCATCCAGCCCCAGTGCATTGGCGATGTCATTGAGGATATATCCTTCATACGGTGTCGCCACATGCATCGGTACCACACGTTTCTCAAGTGTGGTGAGTGTCCCCTCCTGCTGATTCATGGCCGGCATATCGAGATCGCCGCCGCCCATTGCAGAGAGTGTAAAGTCACCTGAAACATTGTAGCCGATCACGGAACCTTCCGCCTCATCGTCAAGATCACAGATAAGAGAGATCCCCATGGCATTGCCCGCAGGAGGCACGCAGATGACATTGTAGCCGCCGTATTTCTCAAAGAGTGCGATGATCTTGGCGATCTCTTTTGCTCTGGGGTGTGCATAGAGATCGGTACCGACGATCAGAGAGAATCCATGACGCTTATGGAGTGATGCCTTGAGTGCCTCGAGCTCCTCTTCACCGACATTGGACTCTGCACTGAGCTGTCCGATATCTAGATCACTCAGGAACGCTCTGGCACTTTCGGGCAGCGCAGCATCTCTGAGCAGCACCTCGGCAAGCAGTGCTGCCACACCCTCTTCGCTTCCGACTTCATTTTTGATGAACTGTGTCACGATCGTCTGCATTTCGGGATCTTCCATCGGATGGATATAGGCAACCCTTGCACGTTCCCACTTGCTCGCCATATTGACATGGTATTTCACTGTCGGATGGTCATCGTTGAGTCTTGTACCGAGGATAATGATCCCCTGTGATTTGCCCAGTGTTTTCAGGTCACCGCCGTAGAGGTGACTGCCTGTGACCGATCCGTAGGCATCCATAAAGTCACGATAGGCTTTGGCTTCCGGTGAGAGTAGTCTGTACCCATACTTCTCTTTGAGCTTTTGAAGGATCAGTGCCTCTTCGTTGGATGTCATGGAGCTAAAACGGATCGTTTTGGCTTTTTTGAATGCCTCTATTGCTCTGTTGAACGCTTCGGGATCTTTCACGGCTGTAGTGTTGTCATAGTCAAATGCATAGCGTCCTGCCGGACAGAGTGTAGAGAACTCATAGTTGTTGCCTACACGGTAGATCGTTTCACGTCTGTTTTCGATCCCTGCGGGCTTTACCTCATAGTAGAGCTGGCATCCGCCGCCGCAATGTGGGCAGGAGGATGGCACTTGTGTCAGCTCCCATGCATTGGCGATATACTTGAAGTTGGTATCGACCAGTGCACCGACCGGACAGACCGCCGCTGCTTCTCCGAGTGTGGCGTAGTTCTTTTCCGGTTTGACATTGATGATCTCCGAAGAGTATCCGCCAAACTTGATCTGAAGTGCCTCATCTCCGGTAATCTCTGTCGAGACCCTCACACACTTTTCACACATGATACAGAGCGATGCGTCATAACTGACATGCCCCCAGTTTTCGATAGGTCTGAACTGCTCACGTGCTGTAAATGTCTGATTGTCCACCTCAAACTCCAGCGTCTTGTTCTGCAGATCGCACTCACCGCTCTGGTCACAGACACCGCACTCAAGCGGGTGGTTGACATTGTAGAGCTTCATAATATTCTGACGCTCCAGGAAGAGCCCCTCATTGTTTGTCGTGATGACTGCACCGTCGACCGCTTTCTCCTGACATGAGAGGATCGCACCCTCGACCCCTTCGACATTGACAATACACATACGGCATGACGCGATCGGCTTGACCTTGGTCAGATAGCACATTGTTGGGATATAGATCCCGTTCTCTCGTGCGATCTGCAGGATCGTTTTGCCATAAGTGCTCTTGCACTCTTTTCCGTCAATAGTGATGGTGATCTCTTTGCCAAGACCGATTGAATTATGTACACCCATACTACACCGCCACCATTGAAATGTAATAACAGCGCATACAGCGCTCCGCTTCGGCGATCGCCTCATCGCCTGTAAAGCCGAGATTGACCTCTTTTTGGTTGTCTTTACGCTCTTCGACACTGAGCTTTTCACTCACCGCACGCGGCAGACCCGGCATCCAGCCTGTAATCTTCTCACTTTTATCGTAGACTTTGAGTTTGTTGAGATGGTCTTCCATGATCTCATCATCGGTCAGACTCACTTCACCGTCATAGATATAGCGGCTGATCACCGATGCTGCACGTCGTGCCTGTCCGACCGCATTGACGATGGTCATAGGACCATACTCACAGTCACCTGCAGCAAAAAGTCCGGGACGCGAGCTCATAAAGTCTCTCCCGTTGGTCAGGATCGTATTCCACGAGGTCAGCTCGACATTCCACTCTTCCGGCAAGATCTGCAGATCGGCAGCCTGGGAGACCGCCGGGACAAGCCAGTCACATTCGATCTCAAAATCCTCACCCTCGATCTTGACAAGCTGCGGACGACCGCCGTCAGGATCCGGTACGAGTTCATAACGGTTGACGATCAGCTTCTTGATCTTACCGTTTTCATCCACAATCCGCTCGATCGCAGAGTGGAAGATAAACTCCACACCCTCTTCGACCGCTTCATGATACTCTTCATAGGTCGTGTTTCGGATAATCGTCTTCTCGTCACGTCTATAGAGCATGATCACTTTCTTCGCACCCTCTCTGATCGCACAGCGCACCACGTCCATAGAGGTAAATCCTCCACCGACACAGACCAGCGTCGAGTCTTTGAGTTTCTTCGCCGGAGATTCGCCTATGCCGTACTTATGCCAGAGATTGACCTGATCAAGCATCGCGATTGCACCCCAGTAGCCTTCATAGCTCGGATCTTCGTTTTCACATCGGATCTTCTTGGAGAGTCTTGTCCCAAAAGCGAGCAGTGTCGCATCATATTCGGCATCTATTTCTTTAAGCCTTTCGGCATCGACCCTGTGGTTGTTGTAGATATTGACAGTGGGAAGCTCGAGAACAAACTCGATATCTTTATTGTATTTCTCTACAGGCATACGGTACTGAGGAACACCTACAGCCACTTCACCTCCATTGACCGGAAGCTCTTCGAAGATATCGACATGGATCCCCTGTACACCCAGGTAGTAGGCAGCTGTCAGACCTGCAGGTCCCGCACCGATAATCGCTACTTTTTTGCCATCGTTACGCGGCGGCTGTACCGGGAACGGGTGGTGCCACGGCAGCGCATGATCGGTCTCATAGTCAGCTCCCACACGTTTGAGCTCCATAATAGAGATAGGCTCATCCAGATTCATACGGCGGCAGGCATCTTCACACGGATGCGGACAGACACGCCCACAGGTGTGTGCCAACGGCATCGTCTGACGTGTCGCTTCGAGCGATTCTGTGAAGATCATATCACGCACCCCTTCGATATAGGCAGGGATATCGACATGTGCCGGACACATATCGGTACAAGGTGCTGTCACTTTGGCAATATAGTTGATATCAGCTTCATAATGTTTTGAGGGCTTCTGCTCATCGATACAGGCATCAAACTGATCTTTATAGTAGGTCATCAGATCAAGGATCGGCTTGGGTACTGTCTTGCCTATCTCACATTTGGAGGTGACCATCATCGTCTCGGAGATCTCCTTGAGGTGTGCTACATCATCATGGCTCCCCTCACCGCGTGCGATCTTGTCAAGCAGATCGTAGAGGATACGCCCGCCCCATCGCCCCGGAGCACAGCGTCCACAGGCTTCAGAGTACTCCTGATACTGTGCCGCGTAGCGGGTCGCGAGGACAACAGCATCGATATCCTCATCAAAGATAGCGACTCCGTCCCACCCGATAAACGCTTTGGACTTGGTATCTCCGTGATAGGTTTCAGGGAGTTTAAACGCAGTCTCCTGCCACTCCTCCTGAGGTTTACCGCGGTTGTCGATAAACTCATCCCTCCACGTAGAGAATACTACATGAGACATTAGTCAGCCTTTCCTGTTTCGGCAGCTTCAGCTTCTGCTTTCTCTACCGCTTCCAGCTCTGCTTTGACCTTGGCAGCCGCGATCTCATCCGCTCTTGTCTTGCGTGTAGCTTCATCCACTTTCTTGACCACGATCGTCCAGTCCGGCTCAGCGAACTTCAGAGAGTTCATCAGATCATGCCCCATCTCCCGGATAAAGTCAGCTGTTCTTTGCACATGCGAGAAGTCGTTTTTGACCTCAAATAGAAAGATGCCTACCTCTCCCTCTTTGAGCCCCTTATCGATCAGTTCCGCCATTCTGCCATAGAAATCATCGTGTAGATGTCTTAAATCATATCTTTTCATGCCTGCCCCTATCTGTCAACTTCACCGAATACGATATTGGTAGAACCAATGATCGTAACGACGTCTGCAATATATGTTCCTACAAGAATATCCTGCAGCAATCCTGTATGGAAGAAACTTGGTGCTCTACACTTGAGTCTGTAGGCATACGGTTCCGCTTCGGACTTGATATAGAAACCAAGTTCTCCTTTGGGTGATTCGGTCGGTACATAGACTTCGCCTTTTGGCGGTCTCATCCCCTGAGTGACCAAAACAAAGTGCTGCATCAGCGCATAATTCTCTGTCATGATCTGCTCTTTTGGTGCGGAGATATATTTCGGTGCGTGCGCCATCAGCTCCGGCCCGGTCTCTTTATACATTGTGATCAGCTGTCTGAGGATCTTGGTGGACTGATAGATCTCCTCCATATAGAGTCTGTAACGTCCGTAGGAGTCACATCTGTCACTGACCGGGATATCGAAATCAAGTTCATCGTAAAGTTCATACGGCTCCTCTTTTCGGATATCGTACTCAACACCTGAACCGCGCAGCATGATCCCTGTACAGCCCCAAGATAGCGCATCCTCTTTGGAGATCACACCGACATCCTCAAGACGCATACGCCAAATACGGTTCTCTGTCAAAAGTGCCTCATAGGTATGTTTGGTCTCATGATCGACCTTGTCACACCATGCCGCAAGATTTTCGAGCCACCCTTCTGGAAGATCAAGAGGTACACCCCCGATACGTACTGCAGAGTGTGTCAGTCTCGCACCACAATAATCCTCCATCAGATCCATCCCGAACTCGCGCTCACGGAAAGCATAGAGGAAGACCGACATCGCCCCGACATCAAGCGCGTGTGTCGCGATGAAGAAGAGGTGAGAGATGATACGGTTGACCTCCAGCAGCATCGTACGGATCACCTGTGCGCGTCTTGGGATATCTTTGTCGATACCAAGCAGCTTTTCGACTGCAAGCGCATAGGCATAGTTGTTGGAGGTAGAGGCGATATAGTCGAGTCTGTCCGTTGTCGGGAGGAACTCGTTGTAGGTCATGTTTTCTGCCATCTTCTCGATCCCTCTGTGGAGGTATCCGATATCCGGATAGGCTTTGACTACCTGCTCGCCGTCAAGCTCGAGTACCAGCCTAAGCTGTCCGTGTGCAGAAGGGTGCTGCGGCCCGAAGTTGATGACCATTGTGTTGTCATCACGCTCGAAATTGAGGTTTTCAAAAAACGGCGTTAATTTATTTTTTACCTGTGCCATGCCTTCTCCTA
>JALWKQ010000062.1 GCA_027081395.1 Sulfurovum sp.
GAGGAGATCGATGCCTTTACGGAGGAGTATGCGGTCAATCGTACCGATATTATCACCGAAGCTGTCAAGTCATATATTCAAGAGCAGAAAGAGAAAAGGTTCTATGAAAACTTTGAAAAGGGTGTCAAAGAGCTAAAAGAGATACTTGATGGCAAAAAAGACAAGTCCCAACTCACAACACTGGACGAATTGATCGATGAGCTTGAACATAGTTAGTGTCAATCAGTTCAATAGGGAACTGAAAACACTTTATAAACGCTATAAAAATATCGGCAGAGATATAAAACATCTCAAGAGTATGCTTTCCGAAAATCCAAAGGCAGGCATAGCTCTTGCTCATAATTGTTATAAGATAAGGCTTGCAAACAGCTCTGTTCCGACTGGTAAAAGCGGTGGATTTCGTGTCATCTACTACTATATAGACCAAGATGGCACGGTTTATCTTTTGTCTATCTATTCAAAAAGTGATATTGCCAATGTCTCTGATGAGAAGATATTGGGAATACTGAAAAGAGAGGGCATCATAGAGTAACTACTCCGCTACCTTATCTCCAAACTTCTCCATCAGCTTCGCGATCTTTGGCGGGATGACGGCGTTGCAGTAGCCCTGCATGGGGTTTTGTCGGTAGTAATCCTGGTGGTAGGCTTCTGCGGGGTAGTAGTTTTGCAGCGGTTCGAGTGTGGTGACGATAGGGTTGCTGTAGTCGGCTTGTGCCCGCTTGATGGCACGTTTGGCAGCCTCGAGCTCTTCGTCATTTTGATAGCAGATACAGGAGCGGTACTGTGTACCTACATCGGCACACTGGCGGTTGAGTGTCGTGGGATTGTGTGTCGCAAAGAAGACATCCAGCAGGGTATCGAGGTCGATCACCTCATCATCATAGGTTATTTTGATCACTTCGGCATAGCCGCTGTCACCGCTGCAGACATCTCTGTAGGTCGGGTTGGGCATCGTACCGTTGGCATAGCCGCTCTCGACATCGCTGACCCCTTTGAGTCTCTCAAATACTGCCTCGGTACACCAGAAACATCCGCCGCCTACGATCAATTCTTTTTTTGCCATAGTTTCTCCTTTAGTCATATACACTAAATTAATTTCAGTTAAAATGCAACCTATGGTTCATTTTTGAACCGCTTTCTTCGTTATAATACCCAATAAAATAAAATTTTCGGAGGTTTTCTCATGAATATCAATGTTGTATGTCCTCACTGTCTCAAAGTGAACCGTATCCCAAAGAAAGATCACTACAACAAAGCCAACTGCGGTGCCTGTAAGCAGTCTCTGCTCAACAGCAAGCCTGTCAATGCAGACCAGCAGACATTCAATACATTTGTCAATAATTCAGATCTGCCGATCGTGGTGGATTTCTGGGCACCATGGTGCGGTCCGTGCCGTATGATGGCACCTGCCTTTGAAGAAGCGGCACTCTCTTTGCCGCTCAAAGCCCAGTTCCTCAAGGTCAATACCGAGGAGCAGCCGCAGCTTGGAGCACAGTTCGGTATACAGAGTATCCCGACGATGATTATCTTCAAAAACGGCAAAGAGGTCGATCGTGTCAGCGGTGCACTCAGTGCACAGCAGATCAAACAGTGGGTAGAACAGTACGCATAACAGGTTCACTTCATCATTTCCCCTCCCTTAAAAGCGGCAGCTTTCTGCCGCTTTTATATTTCATTTACCTTTTTTGATACAATAAGCCTATAAAACTACAAACAAATAGGATATATATGGGTAAGATACTGCTCCTTGAAGATGATGCCAACCTCAATGAAACAGTCACGGAGTTCCTCGAAGAGCAGGGACATGAAGTGGTGAGCGTTTATGACGGACATGAAGCGCAGGAGAAGCTCTATGAGAGCAAGTATGATCTGCTGCTGCTGGATGTCAATACGCCCGGTGTGAACGGTTTTGAGGTGCTCAAAGAAGCGCGAGAGAACGATGTGGTGGCACCGGCGATCTATATCACTTCGCTTGATTCGGTCGATGATCTCGAAAAGGGCTTTGAGAGTGGCTGTGATGATTATATTCGTAAACCCTTTGAGCTCAAAGAGTTGTTGATCCGTATCGAGACACTGCTGAAGCGGAGTTTTTTCCATGAAGCCAAGGAGCTCAGACAGCTAGCGGACAATATCACCTACGATATCAAGAACAACGAACTGATCGTAGATGGTGAGGCGGTCAATCTGGGCAATAAAGAGGCGCGTCTTCTGAAGCTCTTTATGAAAAATGAGGGAGAGGTAATCATCCATGAACGGATCTACAAACATCTGTGGGATTTTGATGAAGAGCCGAGCGATACGGCCCTTCGTACCTATATCAAAAATCTGCGTAAAATCATAGGGAAAGAAAGAATTGTCAGCATCAAAAAACAGGGCTACAAGTTCAGTGCTCAAAAGTGAGCGCAAGTCGCTTCTGCGCTTTTTGGCACTCTATACTGCCATGGTGCTGCTGCTGATCGTGGTGATCTCCGCCTTTTACTATGAGACTCAGAAAAAGCTGATGCTCTCCAACCAGCGTGCAACCATGGCAAAGTATGCCTATATCCAGACCAAGCGTCTCAAGGTGCTGCACCACTTCTTTGACGAGCAGCGAACCTACCCGCGTGACCCCCGTTTCAAATCTGCGATCTATGATATCGAATACAAAAAGATATTCTCTCTCCTGGATGACCCAAATGTGCGGTTTGACAAAGAGATCTACCTGACGGGCAACCATATCCATCTGGTCAAGACACTCGATGAGTTCTATCTGGGTACTCGCTATCTCATCATCGAGACAGAGGATGACGGTGTATGGAGAGAGGAGATCTGGTCGCATATCCTCGGCTATGGTATCCTGACCTTCTTTTTGTTTATGATATTCGGACTCTTTCTTGCAAGGATGTTCGTGCGTCCGATGAAGGACTCGATCATGCTGCTTGACCGCTTTATCAAAGATACTACCCATGAGCTCAATACACCGTTATCGGCGATCCTTGCCAATATCGAGATGATGGATACCGATGTGATGGTCGAGAAGAACAGAAAAAAGCTCAACCGTATCAATATCGCCGCCAAGACAGTATCGACCCTCTACAAGGATCTTACTTTTTTGACCCTGGAGCAGGAGAAAGAGGATAAGATAGAGAAGATCAACCTGAAGGAGCTCATACTCGACAGAGCGGAGTACTTCAGTGTTCTGGCAGAGTCGAAGAGACTTAGCTGCGAACTGGATCTGGAAGAGGCTTATATCGATGCGGATCGCCGCAAGATCACCAGACTGGTAGACAACCTGATATCCAATGCGATCAAATACAACAAACGTGACGGAACGGTAGGGATCAAGCTGCGCCCGGGATATCTGGAGATATGGGATACCGGCATAGGCATCGCCAAAGAGAAGATACCTTTCATGTTTGACCGCTATATGCGTTTCAATGAGAGTGAAGGGGGCTTTGGTGTGGGACTGAGCATCGTCAAGATGATCGTAGATGAGTACGGCATCAAGATCGATGTCATTTCGGCAAAAGAGGAGGGTACGAGAATGATTTTGCGATGGAAGGATGAGGGATGAAAAAGAGCCTGTTTCTGCTGCTGTTTCTACTCTTTTTAGGGTATGGAGAGGATGCCTTTGAGCGTAACTGTGTAGAGTGTCACCGTACACTGCCGGCAACGCTGCAGGAGATGTTCAAGCGCTACCTCCTGGTCTACAGCGGAGAGAAAAACGTCAAAGCGGGTATCAAACACTATCTGCTCTATCCCCACAAGGATATCTCGGTGATGTCAGACCTTTTTATCTCCACATACGGCATCAAGCAGCCCACCCGTCTGGATGAAAAAGAGCTGGATGAAGCTATAGATATCTATTGGGAGAAATTTAAAGTATTTGATAAGTTAAAATAGATACAATAATTGTGGATAAGGGAGAATAATACTATACAAAAAGGAAGTAAAATGAAACAACTGTTGATCATTTTGGTACTCGGGACATTTATGACCGTCACTCTGCCGGCATCACATGCGTCAGATCTGAGAAAAGGTCAAAAGATATTTAAAAAGAAATTCCGTAAAGCATGCCGCTTTTCCGGTGTGAGATTTGCGCGTACCCATACTCAGGATGAGTGGGAAGAGATCTGGGAAGACGGCAGATTTCCCGAAGAGGCGAAGCGTATATGCCCCAGACTGAAACTCAGAAAGATCAAATCCTCATGGTGGAAACCTGTATATGAGTTCAGCCGAGAATATGCCAAGGATGGTTCACTCGTACCCCACTGTTAAACCGGACTTTTTCAGCGATGTAATTTCCGATGTAACTTCTTGAAGCAATTTTTCTCAAATTGCTTCTTTTTTACGCAAACCCTTCACAATCTTTTCACAATTCCGTGTTATCATCTCCGTATCTAAAACGAAAAGGATGAAACATGACACATATTACAAAATTGGCGCTTGCAGCACTGCTCGGACTGGCAGTATTTTCTACAACTGCTTCGGCGGATGTCAACAAGGGTAAAAAGATCTATATGAAAAAGCTGAAAGCCCCATGTGGGTTCACCGGTGCAAAGTTTGCACGTATGCATACACAAGATGAGTGGGAAGCGATCAAAGAGGCAGGAAAAATGGGTGAAGAGATCAAGAAGATCTGTCCAAAGTCTCACTTGAAGCCAAAGTATGAGAATGACATCTATGACTTTGCATATGAGTTTGCAAAAGATTCAGGAAACGTACCTTCTTGCTAATCTCTTGCAAAGGTTATGGTCCCGACTATGACCTTTAAAACTGGTTAAAGGTAGTTTTGGTATAGTTTGGCTTTATAAAAAGTATCAACTCTTTTTATAGGTCAAATGTTAAGGTGCCAAAGTGAAACTTTGGTAAAACAAAGAAATTGATAAAATCAACACAAAGGAATTAAAATGAAAAAAATCGCAATCGCAATGTTACTCGCTGGTTCAACTCTTGTTATGGCAGCTGACGGTGCTGCACTTTTCGCTAAATGTGCAGGATGCCACGGACAAAACGGTGAAAAACCTGCACTCGGTAAATCTGCAGT
>JALWKQ010000063.1 GCA_027081395.1 Sulfurovum sp.
GCTAAACCATGCCTATCTGCGTCTGCAGATTTTCCCTGATGAACGTATCGGATTTTGGGAGTATCTGGGGACTTTCTATGTCAAAAGCCGGATCAAAGAGCGCAAAGCACTTCCCGAAACGATGCAGGAGCGTCTGGGTAGGAGGATCGCGGCACAACACAGCGATGGCGGGATGAGTGCATTCTACAATGCGATCTTTCTCGCACTACCTTTGCCGCAGAGACTCCGTGAGCCTATCGCCGCTTTGGGAGTGAGTCACCTGGTCGCACTCAGCGGGTTTCATCTGAGTATTTTATGGGGAGTGCTCTATGGGCTGTTGTTGTTACCCTATAGAGCGCTGCAGCAGCGATATTTCCCCTATCGGTATGCACTGATGGATGTGGGCGCTGTGGTGATGGTATTGTTGGGGGTATATGTCTGGTTTGTGGGTGCACCGCCTTCTCTGCTTAGATCCTATGCGATGGTATTGGTGGGATGGCTGGTGCTTCTGCTTGGGCTGGAATTGGTCAGTTTTACATTTTTGGCGGCGGTTTTTGCCATTTTGACAGTGCTCTTTCCCTCTTTGTTGGTTTCACTGTCGTTTTGGCTCTCTATTGCGGGAGTCTTCTATATCTTTTTGCTGCTTCACTATACCAAAGGGCTGCATCCGTGGCTGATCATGCTGTTGGTGATCCCTGTGGGGATATTTATCCTGATGCTGCCGATTGTACACGCTATCTTTGGGGTGACGACACCTTATCAGCTGCTTTCGCCGATACTTTCATTGCTCTTCGTTCCTTTTTATCAGGTCTCTTTTTTTCTGCATCTTGCGGGGATAGGGGATCTCTTTGACCCTGCACTGCAGTGGCTTTTTGCTCTGCCCAAAGAGAGCAGCGAGATGCTGCTGCCGTGGTGGATGGTGGCGGGCTATGTCGGGCTATCGCTGGGCGCTGTACGCTATAAGGCTCTTTTCTATGTGACGCTGCTGCTTGCAGCTTTGTATGCGCTCTATCTTTTCATAGCATAGGTTTGAGATCATAAATCAGGGTCAGATCCCTGTTATCTCTTCATCCTCATTGAGCAGGGCACAAAATTTAAGTCCGTGGATAAAGATCGCCCAGGAGATATAGATCCAGAGAAAGAAAAAGAGCAGGGTAGAGATACTGCCGTAGATCGATGTATAGGTTTTGTTGTGCACCACATAGAAGACAAAGGCGCTTTTGCTGAGGTACCAGATCAGTGAAGCGATAAAGGAACTGATCATCGCTGCACTGACATCTACCTCGGTGTTGGGAGAGATCTGGTAGGCGATATAGAACATCATCCAGACGATCAGGTACGGGATGATACTGTAGAGGTGGATAAAGCTTGTGAATGTGTGTTTGTCAAGATAGCTCTGGATCATCGTGGAGAGATAAAAAGAGAGCCCTATCATCAGCGGGATGATCAGCAGCAGCTTAAAATAGGTACGAAGCGCACTCCAGAGTCCGCGTGTCGGTACACCGAAGATATCATTGACGATGTAGTCGTAGTTTTTGAAAAACATAAAAACAGCGAAGATCACATAGGCAGCACCGAGCAGCCCCAACTTGTCCGTACTCTCGATAAACTGATTGATGTAGGACATGACCACTTTGGAGTCTGTAGGCATGAGGTTGCTGAAGATCAGCTTCTCTATCTTGCTGTAAACCTTCTCAAAGATGGGCATGGAGGTAAAGATAGAGAGCATGATCACCAGCAGCGGGATCATCGAAAATAGGGTACTCCAGCTCAGACTTGATGCGTAGTGCCCCAGCCTGTCGTCAAAAAGGTCTTTGAAAAAATCACGGATGAAAAGATAGTAGTCATAGATAAGCTGCCTCAGATCGCGCTGCTTTCTCACGATCGTTACAGCCCCATCTTCCCGGGATTGAGGATATTGTTTGGGTCAAATGCCTGTTTGATATCTTTGAAAAGCTGCAGCTCCTGTGGATTGAATGCGATATTCATAAATGGTGCTTTGGAGGTACCGATACCATGTTCTCCGCTGAGTGTACCGCCCATCTCTACCACCATTTCAAAGATCTCTTCGATCGCTTCATGTCCGCGTTCGAGCTGTTCGGGATCACTGCCGTCTACCATGACGTTGACATGGATATTGCCATCCCCTGCATGTCCGAAGCAGGGAACTTTGAAGCCGTACTTCTCACCGATAGCATAGATCTTCTCCAGTGCTTCCGGGAGCATACTTCTGGGTACGGAGATATCTTCGTTGAGTTTTTTGCTGCCATAGATAGTGATGGAGGGGGAGGCGTTGCGTCTGGCGTACCAGAGTTTGTCGCGTCCCTCTTGATCCTCTGCGACGACAAAAGATTGTGCTCCATTCTCCTTGAAAGAGCTTTCGAGCATCTGCAGTTGGAAGTCGACCTCTTCGATCACATTGCCGTCGACATCACCGATGAGCAGTGCACCGGCATCTTCGGGGAGTTCGACACCGAGCTTCTCTTTGAGTGCCTGCACGACCAGCGCATCCATGAACTCCATCGCTACCGGGTTCGCACCGCTGGCAAGCGATTTGAATACTGCTTTCATCGCGTCCTCTACAGAGGGGAAGATACCCATATAGGATTTGACAAATTTCGGTTTGGGGATCAGCTTGAGTGTAATCTCTGTGATCACGGCGAGGGTACCCTCACTGCCTGTGAGGATACCGGCGATATTGTAGCCTGCCACATCCTTGATAGTACGTTTGCCCGCACGGATAATGTCTCCGTTGGCACGCACGGCACGCAGTGCCATGACATAGTCTTTGGTGATGCCGTATTTGGCTGCACGCATTCCCCCGGCATTTTCGCTGACGTTACCGCCAAGTGTCGAGTACTCTTCGCTGGCAGGATCTGGCGGATAGAAGAGCCCGAGTGCTTCGACATGGCGTTGCAGATCTTTGTTGATGACACCGGGCTGTACCACGGCGACCATATTTTCCATATCCACTTCGAGGATCTTGTTCATGTGTTTTTCAAAAGCAAGCGTAATACCGCCGTTGACCGGCAGTGCACCACCGGTGAAGCCGCTGCCCGCACCACGGGGTGTAATGACGATGCCGTGATGGTTGCAGTAGACCAGGATACGGCTGACATCCTCTTCATCGCGGGGGAAAACCACCGCTTCAGGCTCATAGCGTGTACGGGTCGCATCGTAGGAGTAGGCGATCATATGTGCCTTGTCACTGTAGACATTCTCTTTACCGACGATATCTTCGAGGTTTTTGATATGTTTGGGATCGAGCATCTTAGAGCGCCTCGACAGCTTTATAGTAGTTTCCGTTTTTGTCACTGCTTCCGAACCATCCTGTATCGATACCGTCAAGTCGCATATAGAAAGGGTATTTCGCCTCTTTGGGCAGGTTGTCTACAGGTTTTTGGGCGACGTGTGCTCCGCTGAAAGGGTCGAGCAGCACCGCTTTCTCTTTTTTGACGATATAGATCAGTCCTACCTGGTACTCAGCGGCGAATTTGGCAAGATTCTCTTTGGTGGGCAGGGCATCTTCCTCATTCGAGAGGAAGAGGGCAAAGAGATCGGGGTGTATCCAGTTTTTATCATACGTAGAGGTGATCCTGGCATAGGTGTTCGCATCCGGGGCGATGAGCAGGACATTGTTGTAGAGATAGCCGCCTATCACCTCATCATCCGGAGCAACGGCTGTTTTGATGGTGGGGAGTTTGTCATGATGGACAACATCCTCTTTCTTCAGCGTTGCGGTGCTGTCGGGCTGCTGGATGACACGCCCTGTAACGGCTTGGAGATCATTGCCGTAGTCATGGATGACAATACCGCTCATCCCCTTTACCGGGAGGGCAGAGGAGAGCGAGACCGATTTTTCTCCTACCGAGGTGATAGAAGTGTGTACTGTTGGAGGGAAAAAATCTGCAAAAAGCGGCAGGGAAACCGCCAAAACTGTCAATGCCAATTTGCGCATAGCAATCCTTTGTATGGTTAGTGTTGATTGATTATACAAGCAAAAGAGTAAAAGTTTAATGATGTCTCTATCGTCGGAGAGGATTAACCTATTTGCGTTATAATAGTGCCAAAATTGGGACTTGGGACAGTATGAAACAGATTTTTTCGGCACTTCTGATCTGCATGATGCTTCAGGGTGCAGCCATATCGCACAAAACATGGGAAAGAGGCGAGACTTTTTCCGAGTATATCGCTTCACACAACATACCGGCATCACTTCTGGATTCGGTATCCCCGGAGGATCAGAAGTTTCTTGCCGAGATACGCAGCAAGTACAAGTATTATGAGCTTACGGACAAGGACGGCAGACTTCTTCAGGCACTTATTCCTATCAGCAGCGAGATGCAGATCCATCTGTTTAAAACCTCTGACGGCTATGGCTTCGATATCATTCCCATCGTCTACAAAGAGCGTGAATACCCTGCTACCGTCCGCATCGAGAGCAATCTGCATACCGATATCTGCAACACACTCAAACTGCCTGTCGTAGCGGACAAGATGGGACAGCTCCTCAAGGGGGTGGTCGATGCAAGACGCTTTAAGAAGGGGGACAGGGTAAGTTTCCTCTATGATCAGAAAACAAGGCTCGGACAGCCTTTTGTGATGCCTCATATCAAGATAGCCCTGGTCGAGTCAGGGAAGAAAAAGCAGTTTATCTATGCCGATGAGGATGGCTACGGGTACAAGAGTGACAAAGCGTCACAGGCATATACTGTCACAGGCAAGAAAAAGGTGGTTTATACCAGACGGGTGACACAGAGAGGACGCGGGAGCAGGTTTGGGATGCCGCTGAGACATGCAAGGATCACCTCGAGTTTCTCCTACCGCAGATGGCACCCGATACTCCATCGTTACCGCCCGCATCACGGGACAGATTTCGGTGCGAGACGGGGTACACCGCTGCTTGCGGTCAATGACGGACGTGTCAGTTATGCGGGATGGATGCGCGGATACGGAAAGGTGGTGAAGATCAGGCATGCGGGAGGGTATGAATCACTCTATGCACATCAGAGCCGTATCCGTGTCAAGCGCGGGCAG
>JALWKQ010000064.1 GCA_027081395.1 Sulfurovum sp.
TATAAGAGCAAATGGTTTGAGTTTTTTCTGCTCTACTTTATTCTTATCCTGATCTACAATATCCTGCGTTACAAAACCTACAAAACGAAATTTCCTGTTTTTCTCTTTCACTTCTCCTTTGTGATCATCGCTATCGGTGCATTGACGACACGGTATGTCGGCTATGAGGGGATCATGCATATCCGTGAGGGGCAGACCGCCAATACTATGGTCTCAGATGCGAAGATACTTGAAGTCGTCGCTGCCGACAAAGGAAAAAAAGCAGCACTTGAAAAAGAGGTCTATTTCTCTACGATGACCCCCAACCACCTCTCTGAGACTCTTGATTTGGGTGATAAAAAAGTGAAGATCGATCTGCTCAAATACCTGCCTACCGATGAGAAGGAGATCGTGGCTGATCCGAAAGGAGAGACGATACTCGAGCTAAAGATCTCTGCAGGCGGAAAAGGCGAGATACATTATCTCAAACCGGGTCAGATAGAGGATATGGGTGCATTTTATATCGCATACAATGTCGACAGATTGCCGACAGACAAACCCACTTTTTCGATTTATGGAGAGAAGGATCATCTGCAGGTCAAGTTTCCATTCATTATCAAAACATTGAGTATGGATACACGTGAAATGGCTGAGCTTGGGGCAGGCACCAATGATCTCAAACGCCGTACGCTGTACCGATTTGGCAGTAATGCTGTGGTACTCAAAGATGTACATCCCAAAGCGAAACTCAAGACGGTTTCGCACAGCCTTAAGACCAAGTCGGGCAAACCTGAGTTCGTCCAGTTGAAAGTCTCTGTCGGAGACAAAAGTGAGGTGGTGACACTCAAGCCCAAAAAGGGGATCGTAGGAGAGTTGAAGCATCTTGAGATCAATGGCGTATCAATTGATATGCGTCTGGGTGCCAAGGTGATCGAACTCCCCTTTGCAATCAAGCTCAACGACTTTGAACTTGCAAGATACCCGGGCTCCATGACACCGGCATCCTACTCGAGCAAAGTAGTGCTCATCGACAAAGAGCAGAATCTCACGATGCCGTATCATATCTATATGAACCATATCCTTGACCATCGCAACTACCGCCTTTTCCAATCCTCTTATGACAGGGATGAGAAGGGAACGATCCTCTCGGTCAACCATGATCCGGGTACCAAGATCACCTATCTTGGATATATCCTTCTTGCGATCGGTATGATCTGGAGTCTTTTCCATCCAAACAGCCGTTTCCAAAAACTTCTGCGGGGAGCAAGAAAACTTCAGGAGGGTGCTATCGCGGCAGCCTTTGTCGCTCTTTTGGCTTTGGCACCGCAGCATGCACAGGCTGCTGCACCACAGCCGACAGATGAACAGCTGCAGAAAATGAGCGCCTACGACAAAGCACATGCTATCAGATTTGGTCAGCTTGCTGTACAGGATCAGAAAGGGCGTATGAAGCCGGTCGATACCGTGGCACATGATGTTGTCGCCAAGATCACCGGCAAATCTTCAGTCTTTGGGCTGGAGCCGATGCAGGTGTTTCTGGGCATGGTGGTAGAGCCGGAGCTCTATCAGGATGTCAAGATGATCAAGATCGGACATCCCAAGATCGCCAAAGACCTTGGACTCTCCAAAGATACGAAGTTCGCCGCATTTACCGACTTTTTCAATAAAGGTGACGGCAGTTACAAGATCTTTGATGCCGTGACCAAAGCGACACGCAAAAAACCGCTGGAGCAGAGCAAATATGACAAAGAGCTGATCAAGATAGACGAACGTGTCAATGTCGCCTATATGACCTACCAGGGGTCTATCCTGCGTATCTATCCCAAAGCGGGAGACAAAAACAACAAGTGGTATGCACCGATGGATGCGATCAAAAACTTCGACCCTAAACAGGCAGAAGAGGTGAAGATGAGTATCGCCGCCTATTTCCAAATGGTCTCACAGGGCTTGAAGACAGGCAATTGGGCAAATGCAGATCTCGCACTCAAAGGGATACAGAAATTCCAGGACAAATACGGTGCTGCGGTCAAACCGAGCGAGAGTCATATCAAATGGGAGATCTGGTATAACAAGCTGGGACTATTCAGCAAGCTTTTCCCATACTATCTGACGTTGGGACTCTTGATGCTGATATTTGCATTTATCCATGTGCTCAAACCCAGCTTCCCTATGAAGTGGGTGATGCGGATCATGCTGACACTTTTTGGTATCGGTTTTGCGCTGCATGTGGTCGGTATGGGTATCCGCTGGTATATCGCAGGACATGCCCCCTGGTCCAATGCCTATGAATCGATCGTCTTTATTGCAGCAGCAACTGCACTTGCGGGGCTAATCCTTGCACGCCGTTCGCCGTTCGCGCTGGCAGGTGCGATGATACTCACAGGGATCACGATGCTGGTGGCGCATATGAGCTTCATCAACCCGCAGATCACCAACCTGGTGCCCGTGCTCAAATCCTACTGGCTGATGATCCATGTGGCGACGATCATCTCAGGCGACGGCTTCTTCGGTCTGGGATCGATCCTCTCTTTCCTGGTACTGATCCTCTATATCCTCAGAGGAAAGAACGGACATCCCAATATCGACCGCTCGATCAAAGAGTTGACCAACCTTGCGGAGATGTCACTCATCGTCGGGCTCTATCTCTTGACCATCGGTAACTTCCTCGGCGGCGTCTGGGCAAATGAGAGCTGGGGACGCTATTGGGGATGGGACTCCAAGGAGACCTGGGCAGCAGTGACGATCCTGATCTACGCGACTGTGCTGCACTTGCGCTTCATCCCGAAGCTCAAGTCGAACTTTGTCTTCAATGTCGCTTCGACATGGGCATACTTCTCGGTACTGATGACCTATTTCGGGGTCAACTACTATCTCTCCGGACTCCACTCCTACGCGGCAGGTGATCCGGTACCGATCCCTACATGGGTCTATGTGGCAGTTGCGAGTCTTTTGGTGCTGACACTCCTTGCAGCACGCAACAGAAAACTCTCCTGATATCCTCCAAGGCAGCGCTTTGTCGCTGCTACTTTAATTTTCCTTTAAGCCTTATTTACATTTTCTTCTATTATAATTCTTTATCTAAACATATAAAGGAAAAAGAATGTTAGAAGAGTTCAAGAAGTTTCTCATCAAGGGAAATATGGTAGATATGGCGGTCGGTTTCATCTTTGGTGCCGCTTTTGCAACGGTTGTTAAGTCGCTGGTCAACAATGTGATCATGCCCCCGGTAGGAAAGCTGCTTGGTAATGTCGATTTTTCTCAGCTCTTTATTCCGCTTGACGGCAAAGAGTATGCTTCTCTTGAAGCGGTCGAAAAAGCAGGTGCACCGGCGATAAAGTACGGTATCTTTATCAATGATGTGATCTCTTTCCTGATCCTCGGCTTTGTAGTCTTTATGTTCATTAAGGCATATAACAAAATGAAAGAGCCTGAAGTTGAAGCGGCACCGACGACCAAAAAATGCGGCGAGTGTGCGATGGAGATCCCTATCGAAGCCAAAAAATGCGGATACTGCGGCAGCGTAGAGGTTTAATCCCGATTGAGTATCCGTTTGATCGACTCTGAGCAGGCGGTCAGTCCAAAGGCACCGGTCACTGCGACACAGGAGCCTTTCTCCTTGCATCTATCCTCTTCCGGGGAAAATATCACTGTAAAGTTTCTGTCAAATTTCGCTTTTTTGAGTTCGTTGCGTACCTTGCGTGCGAGAGCATTGCCGTGCGTCTTCCAGATACTTGCTACTTCTATCTTGGATGTATCGTAGCGTTTTGCCGAGCCCATCGCCATGATCAGTTTTTTGTAGCATTTTTTGGCGACCTCGATCTTGACACGGGTGGTATCGGCAGCATCGATGATGATATCGTAGGGCTCAAAGTCAAACGATGCCACCCATGCCATATCCATACGTGTCTCAATCCCATGGATACCCGGATAGAGTGAGAGGAGTGTCTCAACCTTGCTCTCTCCCACAGCGTCTGAGCCTATCTGGCGGTTACGGTTGCTCTCATCATAGCGGTCACAGTCAAGAATGGTGATATCTTTGACCCCGGATCGATAGAGGCAGTCGAGTGCATAGGAGCCTACACCGCCTACACCGAGGATGAGGATCTTTGCCTCTTGAAGCTTCTCAAAGCCCTCTTCGCCAAAGAGCATACGGCAGCGCTCAAATCTCATCGCTCTATCCACGCCTGCAGTGATGCTATCTCATTGTGTGCTGTCATATCGAGCTCTACAGGTGTAATGGAGACATAGCCGTCGTTGATCGCTTCGAAATCGGTGGTATGACCCGGTGTATCCATCCAGCCCAGTTCAGGCAGCCCTATCCAGTAGTACTCTTTGCCTCTGGGGTTGATGTGAAGCTCGGCATTGTGTGCGTAGAGACGGTTGCCGGCACGGGTTACCTTGAGTCCTTTACACTCATCTGGTGCGATGGGCGGGATATTGATGTTGAGGAATTTTCGGGGAGGCAGAGGAAACTCCCCTTTGAAGACCTTCTCTACGATCTCAAAGATGGTTTGCTGTGCAAGCTTGTATCCGAAGGTATCTATGCTTTTGCCTGCTTCGGCATAGACCTGAGAGATGGCGATACCATGGATACCCTGCAGGACAGCCTCCATCGCAGCCGATGCCGTACCGGAATAGGTGATATCCTCTCCCATATTGGAGCCGATATTGATCCCGGAGATGACGATATCAGGTTTGCGCTCTTTGAAGAGCTTGTTGAGTGAAAGGAAGATGCAGTCTGAAGGGGTACCGTCGTCGAGTTTGTAAAAACGTTCTTCAAGCTGTACAAAGTGTAGCGGACGTGTGAGTGTCAGCGAGTGTCCACAGGCAGATTTCTCGGTGGTCGGTGCTACAACCGTGACATTCCCCAACGGCTCAAGTGCATTGCGAAGTGCCTGAAGCCCCTTGGAGTCAAAGCCGTCATCATTGGTAATCAGTATCTCTTTCATCGTTCCATTCTCTTGATTTTTCCCGCTATTATAACCTAACTCTTCAATCTTTTGCTATAATACAACCACTATAA
>JALWKQ010000065.1 GCA_027081395.1 Sulfurovum sp.
ATTTCGCCTCGCTTTTGCATGAGTGGAATGGGATACACAATCTCACCGGTGCTAAAACGATCGATGCTATCTATGACAATATCATCGACTCACTCTATCCGCTTACCTTTATCGTAGCACCCCAGACGCTGCTTGATGTAGGTACGGGAGCGGGGTTTCCGGGACTGGTGCTGGCGATTGCTATGCCGGGTACCGAAGTGACGCTTGCAGAGCCGCTCAAGAAGCGTGTCTCCTTTCTCAAGTATGCTGCGCTCGATCTGGGGCTGGGCAATGTCATCGTCGCGCCAAAACGTGTAGAGCAGATCACCCATGCACCCTTTGGGCTCATAAGCTCGCGTGCTGTGACCAATACCAAACTGCTGCTCGATCTAACAAAGCACCTCAGTGACACAAAGACCGCCTATCTCTTCTATAAAGGTTCGCGTGTTTTCGATGAGATCGATGCGGTGGAGCATCAGTTAGATTATGATATAGTACAAAAAAACCAAAGAAACTATCTCTATATTAAGGCACGGAATTGATACTGAAACTACTGGTATTTGCGATCGTCGGTATTATGATCTACAAATTTTTCGGAGGCAAGCTGCCTACGCTGAGCAAAACGAACGGAGAGAAAGAGGATCCGAAATCACCACTGGATGAAGATACGCTGGTGGAGTGTACCAAGTGCGGTACCTTCGTCACGATCAAAGAGAGTATAGTCATCCACGGCAAATACTACTGCAGCACAGAGTGTACACCAAAATAGGAGTTGAAAATGATCGTTATAGGACACCCATGGATACCAAGCAGCCTTTTTAGAAAGGTATTTTCCAAAGAGGATATCACCAAGACAGATGCCAATGAGATCGTACTGCTCGAACCGCTGGTCGATTCACATGCTCTTGCAGCCTATTGTCAGCAAAATCAGATCGCATACGCAGTCACTGCCTGTACGATCAACGATGCGATCCTCGCCAATGCACTGGGGGCAAGCTATCTTGTCTGTGAAGAGGATGATGCAATGGTGATCCAGCCGATCGCCGAAGAGTATCTCTTTGATGCCAGTGTATTGGTGCTGATCCATGAAGAGAAAGAGATCGTCAAGATTGCCAGAAGCGGTATAGACGGTGTGATCTTCCCTGAGGCGATTGTCTGATTTGCTGCACGAGTTCAAACGCTATCCTCTGACCTACACCATCATTGCACTCAATGTCGCTATCTATTTGTTTGCGGCACTGCTCAGCGGTTCTGTGGTTGATATGGATATGCGTGTTCTGGTCGATCTTGGGGCACTCTATGGACCGCTGACGATCGCAGATGCGCAGTGGTGGCGACTTTTGACCGCTATGTTCCTGCATGGAGGAATGACACATCTGCTTATGAATATGTTTTCTCTCTATCTGATCGGTAGGGGCTTGGAGCAGTATTTTTCCAAAAGTGCTTATCTGAGTATCTATCTCTTCTCCGGACTGATCGGCGGACTGGTATCGCTCTATGTGCATCCTGATTCGGTAGGTATCGGTGCGAGTGGAGCGATCTTCGGGGTTTTTGGTGCGCTGGCGGGCTTTTTCCTCGCGCATCGTGACAGGATCGGTGCCTATACTAAAGCCTTTATGAAGGATTTTGCCGTTGTGCTTGGGTTGAACTTCTTTATCGGGGTGGCGATCCCCTCTGTCGATATGAGTGCACATATCGGCGGTCTGCTCATTGGATTGATCGGCGGATATATCATCGCCAAATGGCCACGCAGCCCGATTCTGTTTGATCTGGCGATGCTGGCTGTGGTTTATGTCGGGATGGGAATGCTCTCTTCACGTTATGCCCAGGTTCTTTATTAGGCATCTGTGCGGTGCACTGCTGTGGGTGCTGCTGCTTGCAGGATGCAGTGTCAAGCCTCAATTGCCCACCTCTTCCCGCATACAACTGCTCACACACCAGCTTCGATCCCTTGATCCTGCCATCCCTCAAGCCGAAGCCAAGAGCCTCGCTTCTGACCTTCTTGCCACGACGGCTACACTTGTCAGGCACTATGGGCTGACAGCACCGCCGCTTTGGCACAATTTTCTGGTCAATATCGGTATTAGGCGCAAAGGGTTATGCTATGATTTCTCTGATGCGCTCTTTTTGCATCTGCGAAAGGGGGAGTACCCCCATTTTGCTTTTCATCTTGCCGTTGCCAACCGTGGTGCCTATTTCAAAGAGCACAATGCTTTGCTGATCACCGCTAAAGGCAAAGAAGCAGAACGGGGACTGATCGTCGATGCATGGCGTCATTCGGGCAGGCTTTATGTTGTTCCTTTTGATAAAGATGAGGCATATCAATGGCAGCACCGCAGTGAACGATGTCTTTGCGAGTGAAGAATTAGAAATTGGGGTGGCGAGGTTAATTTGATTAGAGAGGGAGGTAGATCTTGTCGATCAGCTCTTCATACTCGCTTCGTGCATCTGAGTCGATGGTGATGCCGCCACCGCTTTTGTAGTAAAGTTGTTCCCCCTCTTTTTCGATAAATCGGATCATCACGCCTGAGCGTAGCGATGTGCCGTCAAATACTCCAAATACGCCGGTATAAAACCCGCGGTCAAAATCTTCGATCTTCTCGATGAGCTCTACCGTTTTCTTCTTAGGGGTGCCGGTGATGGAGCCGGCAGGCAGGATCTGTGAGAGCAGCGTGCCGATGTGGGAGTGCCACCCTTTGGGCAGTTTGGCGGTGATCTTGGAGCTCACCTGCAGCAGCGCTTTGTCGCCGGCACGTATCTTTTCTACATAGCGAAACTGCTCTACTTTGACCTCCGAGCCGATGATACCCAGATCGTTACGCATCAGATCGACGATCATCACATGCTCTGCCATCTCCTTCTCATCGGCAAGGATCTTGGTTTTGGCATCAGGGATATCGGCATCAATGGTACCCTTCATGGGGTAGGTGGCGATGATATCACCCGTGATCTCGACAAAGCGCTCGGGAGAAAAGCAGATAAACCGGTCTTTGAAATAGAGCTTGAACTTCGCTCTGGCATAGGTGAATATCTCTTTGAGGGAGAGGTCTGTTTCGATCGGGATTTTGAAGGTGAGGTTGAGCAGGTAGGTGTTGCCTTGTCGTATCTCTTCGTGGACTTGTGCCAATGCTTTTTGATAACGGGGAAATGCAACAGGTCGCTTGGAGAATGTAAACGCTTTCTCTCTCTTTCGCACCGGGTAGTTTCGCCATGCCTCAAGTTTGTAGTAGATGTCGTTGTCGAGACTCTCAAGGGGCTGTACAAAGATCTTGCGCTGGTCATAGGAGATGATGAAAAGAAAGGGGGTGCGTGCGTCACCGAGGGTGTCGATCTGCTTGAATCCCTCCTCTTTGTCGTACCACATACTATGCGTCTAAAAGGAGAAGTTTGAGGATTGCCATACGCATATAGACACCGTTTTTGACCTGCTCCAGCACTTTGCAGCGCGGGTCGTTTAGCATTTCGTCGCTGATATCGATATTGCGCATCACGGGGCCTGGATGCAGCAGCAGGGTATCACGGTCGGCAAGGCGATCTTTGGTGATGCAGTAGTGTCTGGCATACTCTGCGTAGTCATCAAAAAGCGGTTTGGCGTGACGTTCGAGTTGTGCGCGGAGGCTCATGATGACATCGGCTTTGTCGAGGACATCCTCGAGCCTCTCAAATTGAGGCAGATCGCTTTGGGGCATGAACTGCTCGGGTGCGACGAGCAGGACATTCATCCCCATACGCTCAAAAAGACGGATACCTGAGCTTGCGACACGCGAACTGACGATATCCCCAACAATTGCGATCGTCTTGCCCGCAACTTCACCGCCAAAGTGCTCACGCATCGTAAAGAGATCAAGCAGTGCCTGGGTAGGGTGTGCGTAGTTGCCCGCTCCGGCATTGATCACTGAAGTTATCTCCATATCAGCAAGGAGACCCGGTGTTTCGTTGTCACTGTGACGTATGATCACCCCGTCAGGCTCCATCGCACAGAGGTTGGCGAAGGTATCTTCCAGACTCTCCCCCTTGTTGGTTGAAGAGCGTGAGGGGTCGAGATGCACCACGGATGCACCCAGACGCTTGGCAGCGACCTCAAAAGAGCTGCGTGTACGCGTGGAGGGCTCGAAGAAGAGGGTAATGAGCAGTTTGTCACGCAAGAGCTGCGAAGGCATCTGCTGTTTAAAGCGCGCGGTATCGTCAAGCAGTTGTCTGATCTGACTGTCACTGAGGTCATTGGTATCGACGAGGTGTTGCATAGCAGTCCTTAAAGAGAGAATGAATGATGTGATTATAGCAAAGAGGCGGTAAAACTATCGGCTGATCCTTCTATCCCCTCCTGCACCGTCCACCACTCCGGAAAGACCGCATCATAATAGGGCTGTGTCACTTTCTCGAAATCCTCTTTGTCTTCATAAAGGTTGACACACCAGTCAAAGTCGATGTTGTGTGCTTTGAGTGCTTCTATGGAGAGGAGGGTTTCGTTGATGCATCCTAAGCGGCTGGGGGTGACGAGCAGGGTCTTGGCATTGAGATCTCGGATCAGGTCGATCATCATGTAGTCTCTGGTGATCGGTACCATGAGTCCGCCCGCACCCTCTATGAGAAGGATGTCGCAGTGTTTTGTGAGTGCATTGTATTTTTCAAGTATCTGCGATATATCGATCTCTCCTTGTGTGTCGGCACAAAACGGTGCGGCAGGCAGCTTGAAGGTGTAGGCGGTGATATCCAACGGGGTCAGATCTTTAAACCCGCTGTTAACCTTTTGGCAAGCTTCGAGTAGTATAGTAGCATCAGGTGGGGTGTGTTTGACACCGGTTTCGATCGGCTTGAAGACACCTACACGCAATCCCCTGGAAGCAAGGGCTTCAATCAGGGCAAGGGTCGTGTATGTTTTGCCTACATTGGTGCCTGTAGCGGTAATGAAAAGCGGCTGCATACACGATTTCTTT
>JALWKQ010000066.1:0-2244 GCA_027081395.1 Sulfurovum sp.
AGTCCCAAAATATCAAAGAGCTTGGAGTTTCTATAGCTCGATACTGTTGAGATACCCATCTTTGACATGATTTTGAGGATACCCGCTCCGATCGCCCGGCGGGATTTACGCATCATATAGGGCATATCCTCCGGATCGACATTCTCCTCACGCAAAATATTCTCTACCGTATAGTAGAGCAGATAGGCATAGACCGATGCTGCCCCAAAGCCGATCATCGTAGCAACAGAGTGCGGATCAAACGCCTCACCGGTCACCGCGACGATACTGGTAAGATGGCGAACTTCTGCATCAAGCAGTGCATTGCTCAGGCGGCTGACCGCCATAGTCATCGGAATGACATTGCACGTTTCATCGAGTCCGCGGTCATCGAGGATGATCGTGCGGATACCTTCATGCTTGACATCTTCGATGATGCGTTCGACAAGTGCATTGAGACTGCCGCGCAGATCGCTTGTGTAGGTTGTAGAGTAGCTCTTGCACTTGTAGCTTGGATGATACTTTGGATCCTCAGGATTGCCAAACTCCTGAAGCAGTTGGAACTTCTCTGCAGACATCACAGGTGAGACTGTCTTGAGACGGATCGCATGGTCTTCTCCGTCACTGAGGATATTGTGTGTTTCACCAAAGCCGGTATTGAGACTCATAACGATCTTTTCACGGATCGGGTCTATCGGCGGGTTGGTCACCTGTGCGAACTTCTGCTTGAAGAAGTCTGTAAAGTTACGCTGCTTTTCGGAGAATGCCGCCAACGGCGTATCATCACCCATCGCACCGGTGGTCTCTTTGCCTTCATGTACCATAGGCTTGATCACTTCACGGATCACTTCGAGCGTATAGTTGAAGTAACGCTGTTTCGCTTCCATATCACGCTTGCTGCCCGCCATATTGCTGACTTTGACATCGGTGGTATGCTCTTGCAGATAGGTCATATGCTTGTTGAGCCACTGGGCATAAGGATGCTGGGATTTGAGATAGTCGTTGATATCCTCATTTTTCATCACTTTGCCTGACTCAAGATCGAGTCCGATCATCTGTCCTGACTGCAGTCGTCCACGCTCAACAATCTTCTCTTCCGGTGTCTCAAGTACCCCGTACTCTGAAGAGATCAACAGTCTGTTGTCTGTCGTGATGATATATTTCGCCGGTCTGAGTCCGTTTCTGTCAAGCACACATCCGATGAACTTGCCATCTGTCAAACTCACTGCGGCAGGACCGTCCCACGGCTCAAAACAGGTAGAGACATACTCATAAAATGCCTTGAGATCCGGATCCATATTGGGCGCATTGTGCCATGGTGCAGGGATCAAAGATCGTGCCGCCTTGAAGAAGTCCATACCGTTGACACGGAGGAACTCGAAGAAGTTATCCAGACTTGCCGAGTCACTCATCCCCTCCTGAATGATGTCACCGATACGTGAAAGCTCTTCATCGGTAAAGATCTCACTTTTGGCACCCTTGACCTTGGCTGCAACATTGAAGCGGTTGGCAGTGACAGAGTTGATCTCACCATTGTGCGCGATCGCACGGAAAGGCTGTGCCAGTTTCCACTCCGGCAAGGTATTGGTAGAAAATCTCTGGTGAAAAAGACAAAACGAGATCTCGAAATCCTCATCGGCAAGATCCTTGTAGAACTCCTTGATATGCGTAGGCATCACGAGTCCTTTATAGGAGACGACCTTGGTAGAGAATGAAGGGATGTAGAATGATGCATTGGCTTTGAGTGCATGTTCTATCTCTTTGCGTGTCAGGTAGACAAGGGCATCAAAGCGTGCTTCGGAGATCGCCTCTTTGGGTGCGACGAATACCTGCTTCATCGTTGGCAGAGATGCAAGAGCCTGTTCCCCCAGTGCATTGGTATCTACCGGTACCTCTCTGGTATAGAGAATCTCCAGACCGTTATCGGCACATTTCTCTTCGATCACATCGAACTCTGAAGGGTCGGTAGAGAAGACCATCGCAACAGCGTAATTCTCCGGCAGTGTGATACCCTCTGCTGCAGCCTGCTTGGCAAAAAATGTTTTGGGAAGAGAGAGAAGAAGACCCGACCCGTCACCCGTCTTGCCGTCTGCTGCGATCGCACCTCTGTGCATCATACGCGACAGTGCAGTGACTGCATCTTCCAGATTTTTGTGTGAAGGGGTATTGTCGATGGACGCCAGCAGTCCAAATCCACAATTGTCCTTAAATGAAGTAAAGAGATCTCTCATATGCCAACCTTAAAAAATAATATATCCATGCACT
>JALWKQ010000066.1:2344-4907 GCA_027081395.1 Sulfurovum sp.
ATCGACTTTGAGGTGGAGGGGGAGGATGGACGCTTCCTGCCGAGACTGCGTTCACTCTCACATATCGGTTTTCCGTGGCTCTACGACCGCAACCGCCTACTGGTATGGCACAGCTTTGTGGGGCGCTTCGAACCCCATCTGAGGGATGCGGGGGAGATCGAGACATTTTACTATGACCTGCTGCTAGAGGCTGCAAAAAAGTGGCATAGACAAAACCCCAAAAGGATCGTCATAGAGAGCTATCTGCAGCTGCTTGAGTATGAAGGAAGGCTCTACCCCCAAGAGCGATGCTACATCTGCGAGAACCGTATCGAAGAGGAGATCGCCCTGATGCAGGCATACAAGCCTGCACACCCCCACTGCATCTACGCCCCTGCCCTGCCGAGCAAAAAGATATTTGATCTTTTCAAGAGTAAAAAAACTGTCTTTTTGGAAGACTATGAGGTAGAGCACCTCTATGAGATCGTCATGAAGGGATTGTGATATAATAGCTTCATTATTTCGTCAAAAGGAGAGAGCATGGCATATATTACACTCTGCAAATATGAGGATATGATCCCTGAGATCAAAGAGAAAGCGGCACCGATACTCGAGAAGAGCGGACAGCTCGGAGAGATATTTGAGCTGCTAGCACTCGACAAAGACCTCTACTTTGCTACCGACACGATGGTACAAAACTTCCTTCTCAAAGAGACCCGTCTGCCCTACAATACCAAAGAGCGGATCGCCCTGCTTGTCTCTCTGGCAAACAACTGTACCATGTGTGTCAATGTACATAAAAATATCGCGAAGATGCTCGGCATGACAGAGGCGGAGGTCGAAGAGACCCTGCAAGGCATTGATGCCATCGATACAGATGAAAAGGAAAAAGCCTTGCTTCAACTCTGTCTCAAAGCAGCAGGCAGTGAAAGCTACAAAACTACCCAAGAGGATATCGACAGACTCAAAGGGATGGGATGGAGTGAGATGGAGATCCTTGAAGCGGTCAAGATCGCTGCCTATTTCAACTATATCAATACCCTTTCCAATGTCTTTGGACTGGGGAAATAGCAGATTGGCTATTCCAGATAAAGGGTATAGAGATTTTCCTCTTCTGAAGTGATACGGATAGAAAGCTCTTCCACGATTTCAGCAAACTTCTTCCCAAACTCCTCATCCAGAGGAACATCATCTCTGCTGTAGTAATCAAAAAAGTGCAGAACATCTTTTTGTATCTCTTTGATCGACTCTTCAAAAGATTTGACGATAGACAAAGCGCCGGCATCCTCTTTGTAGTACTCTTTAAGATACCAGTATAGCTTGATATCTTCTTCCATAAAGTGTCCCAACTGTTCCATTTTGAGAGATTTGAGCAGCTTCTTGACCTTGCCTGTCCCTAATGCGCCCTCATCCATCGCTTCCTGTATCTTGCCGATATGCGATACAAGTGCTTTATGTTCATGATGAAACTTGGGTATTAGCCTCGCATCGTACTCAGGCACATGGCTTTTCTTTTTCTCTTTTTTCCCAAACAATCCAAACAGTCCCATTTCCTCTCCTCCAACCATTACTCTATATAATATTAATTATAACAGGAGAGAAGATAGCGGTTTTTGATGCAAATCAAGGAAAAAAATATCGTTTTATGTTAATAAGCGTAGAGAGATTATTAGATGATGTACTGATGTTCAGCAGGTTTTGACAAAGTGTCTGGAAAAAGGACTATGCCTTTTTCACAAACTCCTGCTTGAGCTTGATCGCTCCGACACCGGGGACTTTGCAGTCGATGTTGTGACCATCGTTGCTTTCGACCAGACGGATACCTTTGATCTTTGTACCGACTTTGATGCCGCCGCTGCTTCCTTTGACCTTGAGATCTTTGATGACTGTGACGGTATCACCGTCTGCAAGGATATTACCGTTGGCGTCTTTGACTACCAAAGCTACTTCATCCTCAGCCGATGCATCTTTGCTCCACTCGTATGCACACTCCGGACAGATATAGAGACTGCCATCCTCATAGGTATATTCGCTACCGCATTTTGGGCAATTTGGGATATTTTCCATTGTTTTCCTTCTGGTGATTTTAGGGCATCTCTAACAATCCCCGACGCCCATAATGGGTTTTGCAGATGTGAGATTTTGCAAGAGGCTTTCAAGTCCTAGCCAAAGCTAAGATGAAGGAAGCATCTTGTGAAAGACCGCGTCTGCAAAGCCCACCCTTTGGGCAATGCCAGCTTCGCCCTATGCGGCGTTACACTTTTTCGACTTAGCTACGGCTAGGACTTCAAAAGTGTGCCTTGCCTAGAACAAAGCTGGCAATGTTATGAGCGTCTGGGATTGTTAGAGGTGCCCTTTGCGTATTTTACTCTTTTTTTCTTTATCATTCTGCCATTTTCATCCGTGCCAGAAGTCCTGCCGTGGTGGTATAGCCTACATCCGTATACTTGAGCTTGCCGTGGCTGTCATAGATCAGCGTCGTAGGAAATGCCGAGAGGTGAAAGGCACGGCTCCATCTACCATCCGTATCGTTATAGACCGGATAGGAGACCCCTTTTTTCTCAAGATAGCGACGGATCTCTTC
>JALWKQ010000067.1 GCA_027081395.1 Sulfurovum sp.
TCACTCCTACCTTCTCACGCTTCACTAAACCCTCATTCCTTTCATCAGTTTCAATCCTGCATCTTCATGGGTATAGACCTTGGCAAAGCGTATGCCCTGCTTTTTGAACTGCCTGTAGAGCCGTTCGTCATTCTCGTGCAGCGCTTTTTTGTAGGCTTTAAGCGCCCCTGCATCGATATTGCCTTCAAAGCTCTGCTTTGTCTCCATATCGACCAGTCTGAGATAGCCAAGCTCGCTTGGATCCTCCTCAAACTTGTCACGTACGATCACAGCAAAGACATCATGCTTTTTGCTCAAGAGCTTCAAGTCAACCTCCCCGACAAAATCAGAGATGATAAAAAGCAGCGCCTTTTTCTTGAGTCTGTTGTTAAGCGTCTGGGTCAATGCCTGATAGTCTCCGACTTTCCCAAGCGGCTCAAACGCTGTGATCTCATCGACCGCTTTGTGAACCGAAAAGAGCTTTTTACTCGGTTTGCTCAGATCATAGAGCTTGTCGGCAAAGAGCATATGTGAAAAAAGATCAGCATTTTTCACCGCTGAAAATCCCAGTGTCGCAGTCACTTCCGCGGCGATATCGGACTTCTGTTTGACCGTACCGAAATACATCGATCCACCCAGCATCGTGACCACGACCACATTGAGCTCACGCTCCTCTTTGTAGATCTTGACAAAGGGTTTGCCCAATTTTGCTGTGGTTTTCCAGTCAATTTTGCGGACATCATCCCCGTAGACATACTCACGCAGCTCAGCAAACTCAAACCCCTCGCCCTGAAACAAAGAAGCATTATTGCCGAGCATATCTCCATAGACCTGCTTTTTGGTCTTGAGTATGATCTTTTTTGCTTTTTTGTTCACGACATCTCCTTAAGGAGATGAGTGAATAGTGAATAGTGAATAGTGAATAGTTCTGGTTTGCGTTGCTCTGCAACGCTTTTATTTAGTACAGGCTTTTTGCAAAAAAGCATACCATAATTCCTCATTCCTAATTCCTCATTCCTCATTCTCACGGAATAGGTACCGCCGCCAGTATCTTCTCGATGATATGATCCTGCGTGATCTCTTCTGCTTGTGCCTCATAGCTTAGGATAATACGGTGACGCAATACCTCTTTGGCGATATAGGCGATCTCGATAGGAGAGACATAATCTTTGCCTTTGAGATAGGCGATCGCACGGGCGGCTTTGTACATATCGATACTCGCTCGGGGGCTTGCGCCATACTCGATGTAGGCTTCAAGCTCCTCAAGTCCGTATGCCTTGGGATCACGTGTCGCGGCGACCAGCTCGATGATATACTTCTCGATCTCTTCATCCATATGGACATCCATCGCTTCTTGACGGATCTTCTCGAGATCCTCTTTGGTTGCGACCTGGTTGATCTCGCCGAAGCTGTTGTTCGCCACACGTCTGGCGATCTCGAGCTCTTCTTCTTTGGTGTTGTAGCCTACGACCACTTTCATCATAAAACGGTCAAGCTGTGCTTCGGGCAGCTCATAGGCACCCTCCTGCTCGACAGGGTTCTGTGTCGCCATGACCAAGAAGGGCAGATCGATCTTGAAGGTCTCATCCCCGATAGTCACCTGACGCTCCTGCATCACCTCAAGCAAGGCTGATTGCACTTTCGCAGGTGCACGGTTGATCTCATCGGCAAGCAGCAGATTGGTAAAGACCGGCCCCTGCTTGATCTTGAATGTATTGTTGGAAGGGTCGTAGATCTCTGTACCGATGATGTCTGAAGGAAGCAGGTCGGGGGTGAACTGTACCCTTTTAAAGTCCAGTCCCAGTGACTTCGCCAGCGCATTGACCGTTGTGGTCTTTGCCAGTCCCGGTACACCTTCGAGCAAAATATGCCCACGGCACAACAGTCCTGCAAGCAGCCCTTCGACCATCTTCTCCTGTCCTACGACTACTTTGGAGACTTCATTTTTGATATTGTCTATGATTTGACTCAAGGTTTTCTCCTAACGTTAGTTAAATGTTGCAAAGAGTATACTTGAGTGCGGTTAATTGAAGTTTAATAAGTCTATATTGATGAAAGAGACTCATGCTCTCTTGATAGAATAACCTACTTTACTGTAGGAGGCAAGCGGAAGATCCGGCAGCTGTTTTCGCAGAGAGTAGACAAGTGTGCGCAGTGCCGATTCTGCGATCTCACTATTGTCCCATATCTCAGTTCTGAGTGTGGCGTAGTCGACGATATGGTCTATATTGCGGCAAAGGATATCGATCAGTCTTCTATGTTTGCTGTTAAGTTTGACCTCTTTATCATCTTTGTAAAGTTTTTTCAAGCTCTTAGAATAGCTATAGTGCTTATCTATCACGATATGATCACCCTCTTCCTCTTGTGTTTTTTTACTCTCCTGCGACAAGAATCTCTTGTATGCAACCTGCAGAACCATTTCGACATCTTTTGCAGAGAAAGGCTTGGCGATGAAACCGTAGGGGGAGAGATCGAGAACCTCCTGAAATGTATCCTGATCACTGTGTGCGGTAATAAAGACAATAGGAAGGGTATGGTGCTGCAGTATCTTTCTGGCAAGCTGGATACCGTCTATGCTCCCTTTGATATTGATATCCATCAGGATCATTTCGCAGCTTGAGGTTTTCAGAGCATTGTAGGCATCCTCGGCATTGTCATAACACTCTATCGTTTCAACGGCATAATGACCCAAAATATCTTTAAGATAGCGCTGTGTGATTGTTTCATCTTCTACAATCATAATATGTTTTGGCAACTGCATCCTACTCCTCCTTTGCATTGAAATAGACCTGGATATGTGTTCCCTGACTTGTGTCGATATGCAACTCCCCCTCAGGCAATGATGCACTAAAGTCTTCAATCAGCGTCATCCCCAAAGAGCTGAACTCCCGTGCCTGGTTAAACCCGAGTCCATAATCCTTGATGGAGAGTTCGCACCGATCTCCATACTGTTTTAGCGAGACATCGATCCGACCATTCCCCACACTGTAGGCATGTTCTATGGCGTTGCTGACCGCTTCGTTGACCAGCAGCCCCACACTCATACTATTCTTGATATCCATCGTCACATAGTCGATGTCTGTGATCAAGGTATGCTGTGTGATCTTCTGAAGGTTATCGAGTATCTCTCCGAGATACTTGTGCATATCCACCTCATCGATCGATGCTCCCGTATAGAGATTTTCATGCACATAGGACATCGCTTTGATCCTGTCGATATGGGCATGGAGCATCTTTTGGCATTTGGGGTCTTCGATCTTGAACGACTGGGTCTCAAGCAGTCCCATCATCACCTGCATATTGTTTTTGGTTCGGTGGTGCATCTCTTTAAAAAGCATTTTGTTGTTTTCCAAAGAGCGTTTCAGATCTTGCTCATAAATTGTTCTTTCATTCTCGATCACATAGAGGATATACGAAACCGCTATATAGCCAAAGAGAAGCTGCCAAAGCATACTCTTGTTGTAGATCGGCTGCAGGATATCAAAATAGCTCAAAAGCAGTGCCGAGATCAACAATCCGACCACTACTGCACTATAGCGTATGCCCTGTTTTGTACCGAGAAAGTAGAATATCCCTATGGGTAAAGCGGCAAACCAAAAGAGCGTAAGCTCTGCATTTCTGTCAGGTACATAGAGTGCCGTAAACAAAAAAAGCGTATAGATGATCAGAATGATCAGGCTGATCTGGGTAAGCTTGACAACCTTGGGGAATAAGAGTAATAGCAATGTAAGAAAAAGTAGGGTAGAAAATTCAATGTTGAGCATCTTAAAATCATGATATTTATAACTCTCCATCATATCAAACAGCAGAGCAAGCCCGGGCAGATAGATCAAAAGGGAGATCATACGTGCCTGTACCCGCTCTTTGCTCTCCCGGGGAAAATGTCTCCCTTTCAAGATATAACGCTCAAGCCACACATCTTCCCCTTTTTAGACATTCTTTAAATTATTGTATCACATCAACTCTTCAAATACTCCATTGCCGCAGCGATGATATCATCGTCATCTTTGCTGCGTGCTTTGATAGTAAGGCGCTCTTTCCCTTCTTCCCTGAATTCGATAAATACATTTTCTCCATAGGAGGAGACTTTGGAGATCCCTTTGGCTTTGGCGAGTACCTTCATCACCATCACATCGATAAACTGCCGCGTGATACGGTCGAGCTTGCCAAAGCGGTCAGCAATCTCCGCTTCGATCTCATAGACCTCTCCCGCAGTTTCACACAGAGAGAGGCGTCTATAGAGCTCAAGACGCAGCCTGTCCTCCTCGATCAGCTCTTCATTGAGATAGGCATCGATGGAGAGCCTCATATCGATATCGTGAGCAACCTCTTTGTCTTTGCCGCTCAGCTCTCTGATCGCATCTTCAAGCATACGCAGATAGAGAGAGTATCCGATCTGCTTGATATGGCCACTCTGTGCCTCGCCGATGATGTTCCCACCGCCGCGTATCTCGAGATCATGAAATGCCAGCACCGCACCGCTGCCTAGATCGGAGTGCGACTCGAGTGCCAGCAGTCTTCGTCTCGCATTCTCTGTCAGGCGATCCTTGTCCGTGACCATAAAGTAGCAGTACCCCTCCTTGCCACCGCGTCCCACACGTCCACGCAGCTGATGCAGGTCGGCAATGCCGAATTTGTCCGCACCGTCGACGATCATCGTATTGGCATGGGGCATATGGATACCGGACTCCACGATCGATGTAGAGAGCAGCACATCATATTCGCCATCCTCGAACTTGAGCATCTCATCTTCAGTCTCTTTGGCGGAGATCTGCGAGTGCAGCACCGCGATGCGAAGCTTGGGCAGGATCTCAAGAAGCTCCTTTTTCTTCTCCTCGATCCCTGCAATCGAATTGAAGACATAAAAGATCTGACCGCCACGTCTAAGCTCACGCAGGATCGCTTCCTT
>JALWKQ010000068.1 GCA_027081395.1 Sulfurovum sp.
TTATCGTCAAAAAAGAGAATCTTCCCGAGACCATCATCCCTACCTCCTACAGCAAGGATGACAGAGAGATCATGTCTTTGCAGATCAAAAACAGACCGATCTACGGTGTACAGTTCCACCCGGAGTCAATCATGAGCGAGTATGGACACGAGATGCTGGACAATTTCCTCAAACTTTAATGAAAAAGATACATTTTCTTTTCCTTTTGCTGCTTTATGCCGCAGCCGTAGTTTATCTCGCGGCAACGACACCGATCACACCGCATGAAGCCAAGATCTATTTTACCTCACATGATATTGTCTCGACCCTGATGCACTGGGGAGAGCGACTCTTTGCCTCGATGCCTGTGCTCAAAATGCTTGGACTCAGACTGCTTTTTATTCTCTTTGGATTTGCATCGGTACTACTCTTTTACAAGCTGAGTAGAGACTACTTCAGCCGCCCCAAAGATGCGATGCTCGCTACAGTGATCTTCATGCTCCTGCCGGGTATCGTTACAGGTATGACACTGGCAAATGTCTCTATTATAGTATTGACACTCGTATTGCTCTTTGTACTTCTATATGAGCACCGTACAAAGCGCTATGAACTTCTTTTGCCGCTGATTATGCTGGCACTCTTCTTTATTCATGAAGCTTCGTTGATCTTTTATGTCGCGCTGATGCTGTATGCATGGCGATATAGAGACAAAAAACTCTTTATTCTCTCTGCGGCTTTTGTACTCGTATCACTCTACCTCTCAAAAGGGATAGAGATAGGGGGACGACCCTCAGGGCATTTTCTTGAAGTGTTCGGACTCTACGCGACGGTATTCTCGCCGCTGCTCTTTCTCTATTTTTTTTATGCGATGTATCGGATCCTGCTTCGAGAAGAGAAAAATCTTGTCTGGTATATCTCTTTTACCGCATTGGCTTTTTCCTTGCTGCTCTCATTGCGCCAAAAAGTCTATATCACCGATTTTGCTCCCTATGTGATGATATCGGTGATCCTGATGCTCAATACACTCAATCACAGTGTGCGTGTCAGGTTGCCGCAGTTTCAAAAGTGGTATCGGATTGGGTTTTATGTGGTGATGGTAACGCTGCTTCTCACTTTTGCTATGATTGTATTCCACCGACCGCTCTTTTATCTTTTGAAGGATCCGAGCAGACACTTTGCCTACCGTATCTACAAACCTTACTTTATGGCACAGCACCTCAAAGAAAAAGGGATTGGGTGTTACGATGATGCCTCCTCAAGAGAGATATATACTTTGCGCTATTACGGTATTCGTGAATGCGCTCATTGATTTGTGTATTTTAGAAACAATATTTATATTCTTCTTATCGTTTTGATTAGCCAAACGAAACTTAAAACTATCTCATGCTAAACTTACCTGAACTAAATCAAAGGAGAACTCGATGGCTCAAAAAGCGATTAGAGAGTACGATGCCAAGTCCATCTTGGCAAGACATTGGGATGCATACTTTCCAAACTTCAATTACCCGTATCAGACGATATTGGTAGAAACCGGTGACCAGCTTAGAGAAGCTGCCAAAACGACACATAAATGGCTGGCTGAAAAACCGCTGGTAGCAAAACCCGATATGCTTTTCGGTAAGAGAGGTAAAAACGATCTGGTTCTTTTCAAAGTGAATAAGCCTGGTGATGTTACTTTGGAAGATGCTGCAAAATGGATCGATGAAAAAAGAGCCGAAAAACAGAAAGTCTATTTTTCATTCGATGGAGATACACCTGTAGGTGAGCCGTCAGAAGATTTCCTTACACACTTTATTGTAGAGCCGTTCACACCGCATACACAAGATGAAGAGTACTACATCTCAGCAACGGTTGTAGGAGATGAAGATGTTCTCTATATGTCTGCTGAGGGCGGAATGGAAGTCGAAGAGGGCTGGGACGAAAAAGTTACAGAGGTAGCATTCCCTATTACCGCTACAGAAGAAGAGATAGAAGCGAAGATCAGAGAGAACATTCCCGCTGATGTCAAAGATGAGGACAAAGAAGCATTTGCAGACTTTGCGATTGGCTTCTTCAAAGCCTACAGAGAGCTCAACTTTGCCTATCTTGAGATCAACCCGTTTGTCCTGCAGGGCAACAATGTCGAGCTTCTCGATATGGTCGCCAAACTGGATGATACTGCAGGCTTCATGATGGTAGACCACTGGGGTGACATCGAGTATCCTACACCGTTCGGTATGGAGGCCAAATCACCGGAGGTTGCAGCGATCGAGGAGGCAGATGCCAAGACAGGTGCTTCTCTCAAGCTGACACTGCTCAAGCCAGAGGCACGTATCTGGACGATGGTAGCCGGCGGTGGTGCTTCTGTTGTGTATGCTGATACCATTGCAGACTTTGCAGGTATCGATGATCTTGCAAACTATGGCGAGTACTCAGGCGGACCGACAACAGGTGAGACAAAGTTCTATGCCGAGACTATCCTGGATCTTATGACAAGAGAGAAAGATCCCAAAGGTCGTGACAAGATCCTGATCATTGGTGGTGCTATCGCGAACTTTACAGATGTTGCCAAGACATTTACAGGTATTATCCAGGCATTTGAAGAGTATGCAGACAAGATGAAAGAGACAGGTGTGAAAGTCTATGTAAGACGTGGTGGACCAAACTATGAAAAAGGTCTCAAAGATATCAAAGAAGCGGCAGATAGACTTGAAATTCCTATCGAAGTTTACGGACCGGAAACCCACGTGACTGATATCGTACGTATGGCATTAGAAGAAGAGAAGTAGGGAGAAGAGCATGTCAAAATTATTTACTAAAGATACACAAGCCATTTTTTGGAACAACAATAAAACAGCGATCCAAAGAATGCTGGATTATGACTACACGATCAAGAGAGAGACTCCTTCAGTAGCAGGTATCGTTGCACCGACATCAAACAACAAGTTTGAGAAGTTTTTCTGGGGTGGTGATGAGATCATGATCCCTCTCTACAAGAGTACGGCAGAAGCGAAAGAGGCACAGCCTCAGGCAGATGTACTGCTGAACTTCGCATCATTCAGAACGGCTTCTGATGTCACAATGGAAGCACTTGACCTCGGTGGTTTCAGAGTGATTATGATCACGGCAGAAGGTATCCCCGAAAGACTGGCACGTAAAATGAACGCCTATGCAAGAGAAAAGGGTGTGACGATCATCGGACCTGCAACGGTAGGTGCGATCTCTCCAGGTGCCTTCAAGATCGCAAATATCGGTGGTACGATCGAAAATATTATCAATTCAAAGCTTCACAGAGCAGGCTCTGCAGGTCTTGTGACAAGATCAGGCGGTCTTTTCAATGAGCTTTCCAATATCATCTCTATCAATGCAGACGGTATTGCAGAAGGTGTTGCGATCGGTGGAGACAGATTCGTCGGTTCAACATTTATCGACAATATGCTTAGAATGGAAGAGAACCCGGATGTAAAATATATGGTACTTCTGGGAGAAGTAGGCGGTACTGAAGAGTACAAGATTATCAATGCGATCAAAGAGGGTAAGATCACAAAGCCTGTCATCGCATGGTGTATCGGTACCATCGCCAAGTATTATGACAGTGGTGTACAGTTCGGTCACGCGGGAGCATCGGCAAATGATGATAGAGAAACTGCAGAAGCGAAGAACAAGGCGATGGCAGAAGCAGGTATCCATGTACCAAAGTCATTCAATGACCTGCCTGATATCATCAACGGTGTCTATAAAGAGCTTCATGCAGAAGGTATCATCCAGGATATCCCTGAGCCGGAGATCAATACAGTACCAAAGGTGAGAAGACCTAAGCAGTTTATCTGTACTATCTCTGATGACAGAGGCGAAGAGGCAACCTATGCAGGCTTCCCTATCTCTTCTGTAGCGACACCGGATACCGGCAAGGGTATCGGCGATGTGATCTCTCTGCTCTGGTTTAAAAAACAGTATCCGAAGTGGGCAACAGAGTTCATCGAAACAGTGATCAAAACAGTTGCAGACCACGGACCGGCAGTTTCCGGTGCACACAACGCCAAGGTTACAGCACGTGCAGGCAAGTCAGTGGTAGAGTCACTGGTTACAGGTCTTTTGACTATCGGTCCAAGATTTGGCGGTGCGATTGATGGTGCAGCGAAATATTTTAAATATGCTGATGATAACAACCTTGACCCTAAAGCCTTCCTCAAATATATGAAGAGTGAAGGTGTGCCTATCCCTGGTATCGGTCACAGAATCAAGTCTCTCAAAAATCCTGATTTGAGAGTGGAGGGACTCAAAAAGTTTGCAGCAGAGCACTTCCCTGCTACACCACTGTTGGACTATGCATTGACAGTTGAACAGCTGACTACCTCCAAGAAAGAGAACCTGATTCTCAACGTTGACGGTACGATCGGTATCTTGATGGTCGATATGTGGAGAGCATTGGGGTATTCAGAAGATGAGATCGACGAGTTCATTGAATCAGGTACTCTGAATGCATTCTTCATTGTCGGTAGATCTATTGGATTTATCGGTCACGTACTTGATGAGAAGCGTTTGGCAATGCCAATGTACAGACATCCTATGGATGATATCCTTTATGATGTCAAAAAAGCTGAGCCGATAGGATAATCCCTATCGATTCAGCTGCACCACCAATGTGGTGCAGTTTCTTGACATATACTATTAATGTATATAATATATTATTCCCCTCTAGTTTTCACCTAATTTACTCATTAACAAACAGTTAGCCATACTTGACTATAATAGATCTATATCACCTGGGAGACAGGAAGATATCCGCAAATCTCTTTGATATCCGAAAGGGTAAAAAAGATCAATACCTTCATATAAGAAGTATATTTCATAGACCGAATTTCATGTAAAGATGGTAGAAGAAAAAATTTTTAAATTTTTTTCAAAAAACCCTTGAC
>JALWKQ010000069.1 GCA_027081395.1 Sulfurovum sp.
CCTCCCGAATGAAAAGGTCGTAAAGGTATAGATATATTTGGTATCGGGTTTGACATGCGTATCGACAAAATGGGTGGCGTACCGGTTGCCTATCGTACCGATCTTCTTGAGACTTTGGCGCCCCTGCGAAGGTGTTCCCCGGTAGACATTGATACCGTGAATGCTTGGATTGCTGATCTTCTGCCACTCAAATCCTACCGAGTTCATCAACGGCAATGCCTTGACTTGTTTCACACTCTCGAGCGTAGGATCGACATCGTAGATCATCATCCCCTTTATCGCACTGCCGCAGTTAGTCAGCAAAAGCGAAGCGGCTGCCAAGAGTATCAGGGTTGATCGTTTCATCAAGTTGCCTTTGGTCAAAATATTTGGTCATATACCCCAGCATATCATCAAAAAGCGGGGCAGAAAACTCCATCTTTTCTCCTGTCTGCGGATGGATCAGATAGAGCAGATACGCATGCAGATAAACTCTTGGGATTTTATCTCTTTTGCTCTTAAATCCGTATAAAGTATCTCCAAGGATATGCCGTCCAAGTGTGTTGAGGTGTACACGTATCTGATGGGTACGCCCGGTATAGAGCTTCGCAGCGATCAGCTCCGTATTATGCTCTGTAGTCAAAAGCTTGGCAAAGGCTGTCTTGGCAGGCTTGCCGTGCGGCACCACATCCATCTTGAGCCGGTTGTTTGGGTTGCGCCCTATGGGCTTGTCGACGACGGTATCCTCTTTGAGCGGATGGTCTATGAGGGCGAGATAGTAGCGCCCCATGCTCTTGTCCTGCAATTGTGCACTAAGCTTCTCATGCGCCTCATTGCTCTTGGCGACCACCAGTGCCCCGGTCGTCTCTTTGTCGATGCGGTGGACGATGCCATGTCGCTCCTCACCACTGATGGTAGAGAGCGAGATACCCCTCTGCACCAGCCAGTCCACCAGTGTCGCCTCCTTGACCGAAGGTGCCGGATGTACCACCAGCCCGCTGGGCTTGTTGACCACCAGCATGTGTTCATCCTCATAGAGCACTTCTACATCAAAGTCCACTTCTACAGGCTCTCTCTTCTGGGCTTCTTTGAACGTATAGGCCACCTCATCACCCTCCACCACCTTGAAGCTCGGCTTGACAACTACCTTGCCATTGACCGATACCAGCCCATCTTTGATGAGCTTCTCTACCTGATTGCGGCTTACTTCAAGGGTTTGGGAGAGGATCTTGTCGAGACGACCACTCTCTTCTACATGAAAACTATTTGTTTGACTCAAACGATGCCTTTAGAATGATGAGTTGATTCTTTAAACATATAGCAGATCTTTTTCTGCGTAGATTTCACTGACACTATTCAAGCCTTTTTTAGCAATAAAATCTACCTTCATATTCAAATTTTTTGAAATAAAATACTTTAACTCTTCAAGTCGCGTAAACGCACCAAAACCGCCAAACCGTTTGGCAAATGCCTTTGGATCATCGATGTCATACAAAATATCCACATCACTCTGCGGTGTCTGTTCATTTCGGGCATAACTGCCAAAAATCCCAAGTATGATAATCCCCTCCTCTTTCAATACGGGCTTTAACAGTTGCAGTTTTTCAATAAGCTCTTGTTGTGTCATGTTTATGCATCCATTTCATTTATCTCATTCGTATTATAACGAATATCCAAGTATGCTTCTGCTTCCAAATATCCTTCTCTATCTCCGTAAAAGTACTCTTCAAGTAATGGTTTGATCTTATAATCCAATACAAACTTCAAATCCTCATCATCTTGACTCTTCATAAAGTAGCTGTGTCCTATCTGATGATCTTCATCCAATCTCTCTTTCAAAAAATCGTTCAGTTTTTCAAAAATTGCTCTTGCTTTATCATTTTCTATTAACTCAGCTTTCGGCTCCATTTTCAAAAATGTAAATCGTCGTCTAAGCGCCACATCGATAAGGGCTATCGATTTGTCTGTGCTGTTCATGGTACCGATAATGTAGAGGTTGCTCGGTACGCTGAAAGGCTCTTTGGAGTATGGAAGTGTCACTTTAAGTCCGTCTCTTTTGTCCTCTTCGATAAGTGTAATGAGTTCTCCGAAGATTTTGGAGATGTTACCACGGTTAATCTCATCGATAATGAGGTAGTAGTGTTCATTAGGATTATCATTTGCATTTCTACAAATTTGTTTGAATATTCCTTGTTGTATTGTTATTTGCCCTTCTTTGTTAGGACGAAATCCTTCGATAAAATCTTCATAGCCGAAACTTTGATGAAAGGTAACAAATGCCGTTCGCTCTTTTAGTTCATCGGAAAGCTCTTCGCTAGAGGTTTCATTACTTTTTATTTCTGAAAATATCTCACTGTCGGACTTTCCCTCTTCTATCAGTCGGATAAGTTTAGCAATATTGTGTGTTTTACCTACGCCAGGAACGCCGTATAGGATGATGTTTTTTATTTTTTGCATCGTCAAGTTATTTACATCTATTTGTCGCTCTGTATCTCCATCATTATTATCATCATTTAATACCTCAATATCATATCCAAGGCTTTCACGGACATATTCAATAAATGGCATAAAATTTGAACCATTTTCTTCGCTGTCCCCCCATTCTTTACAAACATAAATTTTATTATCTTCAAACGGTATGAGATCTTTTTCTTTTGTAAAAAACCTATCTTCTCTTGTCTCGCTCCTTCCATCATTTTCCCACGCAGTAATCTCCTCTTCATTTTTAAGTACGCCAATAGAGCCTTGCAAGTTATCAGGAAATACTTGTTTTAACTCACTGTAGCTAATATTTGGATGATTACTAATGTATTGTTTAATGATTTCCAAAACTGTTCTACTTTTATACACCACTTCATTGCCATTAACTTTAGCTCTAAATGCCATTGATTGCTCCTTTCAGCCTTTCTTTCATCTTGTCAACAAACCCTTCATACCCGCCATTATACCCCAAATCCAAACTCCGCATCTTGAGAGATATCTCTTTCTCTTCAACACCCAATTTCAAATCCTCATGTACATCCACATGATGTTTCGGGTAAAGCAACAACACATTTTTCTGTTTGAAATTGGTGCCGTAAGCAAACATCTGATATTTATCATGCGCAGCAAGCTCGTCACGGTTACGTACGCTTTTGTATTTGGTGTCGATGATGAGGTTATCGGTGATGATGTCGGGCTTAAGGTACAAATCTGCAAAGCTTTCTTGATACTGCACTTTCGTTACAGGATCGATCTCCTTGAAAAGCCTTGCCACAAACTTCTCAAAGACCTCTGCCATATCAAACAAAAAAGCAAAACTTTGCTTGCCGCTTTTGCCCGTAAGCGGCACCAGATGATCCAAGATCATCTTTGCGATCTCATAACTCTTCTCATACCGGCTGTTCATTCTGTCAAACTGTAAGTGCAGACGTTTCAAATCGACACTGAAAAAGCTCACCTCATCCAACATCGCTTCACACCGATGCAGGTTCGGATAGCTGCTTACCTTTTGAAAGGTTCGTAGCGCATAGAGAAAGAAACGATTTAACTTGTTGTCCATACTGAACTCGTCAAATTCGCAGTAGAGATTTTGATGATAAAAATTGGCGAAGTTCTTCTCTATAAGGTATTTGCCGCGTAGCAGACGCAGATTTTCCTGCAAGGTGATATACTGCTTGAAAACACCCCGCTTGAGCTCATCCAACAACCCATCCGCAAACATACGGATAAAGACTTCAAAGAATTGCTCTTTTGCACTCTCTCCCTGCTGCAAGTCTTCATTTTTAAGCTGTACATCATACGCATACAACAGCATATAGATAAAAATATCGAGATTTATTTCATCGCTATGATCGGTTTTAACGATTTTCGGAATAATGAAATAGCTCTCCCCGTCAACAGACAAGAAGCCACAGGTATTTTTGGGTTTAATGCCATTGAAGCTGTTTTCAAAGTAAGGATGCAATGCTTTATTGTCTTGGATGGCTTCTGTCAATTTAGTATCGGTAACAACCTTGTTTTCATACAAATAGGCCATCAGAGCAGTTCCAATCCCTCATCTACATAAAATGCCATCTTCCGATCAATCGTACAAAAAGTCATACTGTGTGTGATCGCCTGCGCGATCAACATCCGATCAAAAGGGTCTTTATGATGCATAGGAAGCGTACCGAGTTTCATAGCACTTGCCGCATCAAAATCCAACAGGTTTATCTCCATCATCTCGCAGGCTTTCATCATATCAAAGGGAATATCTATCTGCCCGATAGACTGCTTTATCATCACCTCGGCAATACTCATCGCACTCAGATAGAGCCTGTTTTTACGCTCTTTTAAAAGCAACATATGTTTTTTGGAAAGCTTACCGGGGTCAGAGGCAAGCCAGAGAAAGATATGTGTATCTATCAAGATCTCCATCAATCATCCCCGTAAAACATCGCATTGATCGCTTCGTTTTCTTCATCAAACGACTCAGGTATCTCGACTGTCCCCTTGTATTGTCCAAACACTCTATGTCCGGTATCTTCCGTATAAGGAACCAGCTTTGCAACCTTTTTGTGCCCTCTGCCAAACGCGATGACAATCTCTTCACCATCCTCCTGTATTTGTTGGAGTATAGAAGAGAGATTTGCTTTAAACTCAGCAACATTCAATGTCTGCATTGCAACTCCTTTTTTCTGCATTATAGAAAAAAGTTGTCAAGTTGTCAAGTTTCTATATCATCCCTCTCCCACCGTGCAGGATCGAGGAATGTATCATCATGAATATGTTTGAACGAGGCTTTGAGCATTTTGAAGATATCTTTGTTCTCTTTTTCCATCTGGGCTAGCCATGCTTTGGTTGAGGCTCTGGCATGAGGCATTTTGACATCTTTGAGCATCGCAGGGCA
>JALWKQ010000070.1:0-1619 GCA_027081395.1 Sulfurovum sp.
CCAAAGGTATTGGTCTTGATAAGATCCGCACCCGCCATCGCATAGCGTGTATGGATACGCTCGATCAGATCAGGTGCTGTGGCATTGAGCAGTTCGTTACACCCCTCCTGTTCTTGACCTTTGTCATCGATCCATGCCTCTTTTGGGATATCGAGATCCTGTATCTGGGTACCCATAGCACCGTCGATAACCAGCATACGCTCTTTGATAAGTGATTTGATCGTTTCTTTAACAGACAAAAATGCCCCTTCGTTAGTATTATCGTATTGTAGCAAAGTTGCTGTGAAAGATTCTGAGGGGATAACAAGAATACCGAGTAATCAGATAGATTTTCTCTTATTATAATATTTTCTTATTTTTATTATTCATTAAGGATTAGGTTGTTATGATTTCAGCTACCATACGTGTATTGAAAAAGCTAAACCTGCTGTGAAGCGGGGACAGAAAGTCATGGGACTCGCTTGAGTTCGCCAGACCGCCAATATATAAAGTATAGTATAGAGCCGTTCTCTTCCATACTTCATATATTTTCCAAATTTATTGCACAGTATCTATATTATGATGAGACATATAGTCTCTGAAGAAGGAAATTATCTATGGGCAAAATTGTCAAAAATATCATTACCGGCAAAGAGATCACTAAACCGGAACCGATCGATGAAGAGGTGAAATTTGACGGCGGTGTAATGATCACAGAAACAGATGTCAACAGTATCATCACCTATGCTAACAGGAAATTCCGGGAGATGACCGGTTATACCAAAGAGGAGCTCATCGGATCACCGCACAATATCAACCGACATCCCGATATGCCCAAAGCTGCATTCAAACAGATGTGGGAGACGATAAAAGGCGGGAACTACTGGGAGGGTTTTGTCAAAAATATGCGTAGTGACGGCAGATATTACAATGTACTTGTTTGGATCAAACCTAAAGTCGATGATGAGGGAAATATTATCGGATATATAGCGGGCAGGAAGGTACCCGATCCCGATCTTTTGAGCCGGGCACTCAAGCAGTATGAGGAGATGAAAGCCGCCGAATCATAGCCGGCAGAGCTTTTATAGATGCTCTTTTGCTTTTTGTAATGCTTCGATCACTGCATCAATATTGGCTTTGGGGATATGGACTTTCCAGTCCGGTTCATCGGCATTTGCCTGAAGTGAGATACCGATACTCGCTACATTTTCACTGTTTGGTCCGTACGGCTCCTCGATCGTTGTCACTGTGATCTTGCCGTCTTTGGTACCGCTTAGGTGCATCTCTTCGATTGGTGTTACTTTACCGCTCATTCTGTTCTCCTTATAGTATGGTTTAGAAAGATTATACCACAAAGCTGGAAATGTCAAATGCTACTTTTGTTTGGATTTGACCAGGCGCATCAAAGCTGCCTGCATCTTGCGCCAGAGTTTGATCTCTATAGCAGGGAATCCTGCATAGGTTTTACCGCCCTCGAGTGACTTGGTCACACCGCCTTTACCCGCAATAGTCGCGAAGTCTCCGACATGCAGGTGCCCTGCGGTAGCACTCTGTCCGCCCATAACCACATTGCGACCAAGCGTGGTCGATCCTGCCAGCCCGACCTGTGCCGCCATCAATGTGTGTGCTCCCACATCACA
>JALWKQ010000070.1:1719-4820 GCA_027081395.1 Sulfurovum sp.
ATCAACACCGCAGCCGCTTTGGTGGTAGAGAGCTGTGAGGCATATTTGCTGTCATTGAAAAAACTCAACTGGGTTGGTGTCGCTTCGCTGAGTGTATGGATACCGTCGATCTCGGTATCATTTCCGTTAAAACCTATCTGGAGCTTTTGTGCTATTTGGGAGAGTTTGTAGGTCATTAATTGTCCTTGTCAAAGGGTTGGTTTGTATTGAAGTTATACACAAAGGTGTTGTCGGGGGACAACACCCTACGGAGAAGCTCTTACCGTTCAATAGCGACCACACCGCCGCGAATGATCTCACAGGGATTGTAACGCTGTGCCGCTTCGATGAAGTGTTTGATACGCTTGGGCTCATCGGCAGCCATGACAATGATCATCTCTTTGCCGACATTGACGACACCGCCGTTATAAGCAGAAGCGAGTACCGAGATATCTGCAAGATTCTCCGCGATCGGGAACTTCGCCAGTACCATCTCTTTTTCGACCATCTCTTCATGCTCAATCACCTTGTAGACCGGAATGAGCTTATGCAGCTGCTTGGTGATCTGCTCCATCACCTTCGACGAGCCGTTGGTTGCGATCGTGATATGAGACATATCCGAATCCGGGATTGGTGCTACGGTCAAAGACTCGATATTGTATCCGCGTGCCGCGAACATCGAGGTAATACGCGCAAGAACGGAACTCTCATTCATAACGATGACTGAAATTACTCTTTTTTCATTTGCCATTATTTCGTTCCTTTCTTATCTTCTAATGCACTGTCTGCAAGCTCCGGTGAAGGCAGCATCATGTTAAAGAGTGCGCCTCCCGCCGGTACCATCGGCAAGACATTCTCAAAACGGTTGACCGAAACATTCATAAAGCAGACTTTGTTCTGCTTGATCGCATCTTTGAGTGCTGCATCGAACTCCTCTTTGGTCGTCACATCATAGCCGATACCTCCACACGCCTCTGCAAGCGCTTTCCAGTTTGGCTGGAAAGTCAGGTCGGTCTCAGAGTAGCGCTTCTCATAGAAAAAGGTTTGCCACTGGCGTACCATCCCCAGGAAGTGGTTGTTTAGGATCACGTTGATCACGGGGATGTCATACTCTGCAGCGGTTACAAGCTCCTGCATATTCATCAGGATCGAGCCGTCACCTGTGATGTTGATCACCGTCTTTTCCGGATGTGCCTTCTTTGCACCGATGGCGGCAGGGAAACCAAAGCCCATTGTCCCAAGACCGCCCGAGTTGATCCACTGGCGCGGTCTGTCAAAAGGATAGTGCTGTGCCGCCCACATCTGATGCTGTCCCACATCGGAAGTGATGATCGCATCTTCTCCTACAAGCTCTCCAAGACGCTCGATCGCCCACTGCGGTTTGATCACCTCATCCGAATCGATATAGGATTGCGGGTGCAGCTCATCATAGCGCTTGAGGATCTCTCTCCATGCCTGATATCTGTCGGGGTCGACACTCTCAAGCAGTGGCAGCATCTCTTCGAGTACCTGTTTGACATCCCCTACGATAGGGTACTGCACATCGACCAGTTTTGCGATATTGGCAGGATCGATATCAACATGGATGATATCCGCATACTTGGCAAACTCTGAGAGCTTACCCGTTACCCTGTCATCAAAACGTGCACCAAGCGAGATGATCAGGTCAGTCTCACTCATCGCCATATTGGAAGCGTAGTTGCCGTGCATGCCAAGCATACCGAGCAACTGAGGGTGGTCGTGACCCATGACCCCCCGTGCCATCAGTGTCTCGACTACCGGTATCTTGGTCTTCTCCGCCATCTCTCTGATAAGCTTGTAGGCATCGGAAAGTACCGCACCGCCTCCGACATAAAGCAGCGGTTTTTTAGCATTTTTGATCGCTTCTACCGCTTTGACGATCTGCTTTTTGTTCCCTTTGTAAGTTGGCTTGTAGCTTGGGATGTTGACAGATTCAGGGTACTTGAACTCACCCGTCTCGACGGTAATATCCTTGGGGATATCGACCAGTACCGGACCGGGTCTTCCGGTACGTGCCAGATAGAACGCCTCTTTGAGGATACGGGGCAGCTCTTCGATGCTTCGTACCAGAAAGTTGTGTTTGGTACAGGGTCTGGAGATACCTACCGCATCGATCTCCTGAAATCCGTCTGTACCGATCAGTGAGAGCGGTACCTGTCCTGAGATCACGACCATCGGGATCGAGTCCATATAGGCTGTAGCCAGTCCCGTGACGGCATTGGTAAACCCCGGACCTGAGGTCACCATCGCCACACCGACCTCACCTGTCGCTCTGGCATAACCGTCTGCAGCATGTACCGCTGCCTGTTCGTGTCGGTTGAGAATATGCTCAAACCCATCCTGCTTGTAGATCTCATCGTATACGTGCATGATCGCACCGCCGGGATAACCGAAAACGGTCTTGACACCCTCGGCAATGATCGCCTCACACACCATCTGTGCACCACTCATCTGCATGGTTTACACTCCATATAAGTTAATTTTAGTCTGATTATAGCCAAAAAAGATTAGAGTTTGCGACAATAGTCAATCGCGACACCTTCGCGTAATCCGTCATCGATCACAATCCCCTGTTCGAACTCCAGCAGATCAAAAAGTCTTTTGTAGATCAGGATACCGGCTGCGATCAGGTCGGCACGTCCTGTTCCCACCAGCTGCTCCCGCTGCTGCATCGGCAGAGAGAGCAGTCGCTTCAAGGCGTGATCGAGTGCCTCTTTATCGAGTGTCGTACCGTTGATCTTGGAGGCATCATAGGTCTCATAGTTCATCCCCAGCTGCATCGCCGCGACAGTCGTCGGTGTCCCTGCTGTAGCAACAAAGGATTCGACTTTGCCGCGTGTCGCATAGATCTCTGCAATGAACTTTTGCATCTCGAACATCTCTTCATCCAAAGCGGCTTCTATCTTCTCCAGGGCACCGTACTTTTGGGCAATCGTGACGATGCCTACAGGAAAACTGCGGCTAAGCACTTTGTTGTCATAGACAAAGATCAGCTCTGTCGATCCGCCGCCTATATCGACAAGCACGAAAGAGCGTGCACCAAAGTGCAGCTTCATCAGCCGGTGTCTGACTGCCAACAGTGTCAGACGTGCCTCCTCCTG
>JALWKQ010000071.1 GCA_027081395.1 Sulfurovum sp.
TCAGAGACCGAAATCGCCGAATCTTCTGCACTCTACAAAGAGATGTTGGAAAAAGAAAATGACTAAAAGGGGAAGATGAATGTACTATATCACCAATCAAACAGATGAGATCATTGCGGCAGATCATGCGCTATTGACGCTGCTTTACGCAAAGGATGTCAGGGGTCTCTATAAAAGAGTGGCTTTGGGAGAGATCGACTTTCAACTCGTATCTCCAAACAGACTGCTCTTATCTATAGACGAGCAAAGTACCGAATATCCCGTTGAACAATCGACACTTTCAAGTATACTCGGTGAGCTAACCATCATACATATACTTGAGGAGACGGCTCCTGCAACGAAAGAAGAGGAAGAGGTTGCTGCAATCCTTTCCCCTCATGTCGAGCAGGAGGACGAACTCTTTACCCTCTTGGAAGAGGAGAAGAGCACGGTAGAATCCGAGCAGCCGGAAGAGCCGGCGATCCTTTCTGAAGCATCTGATCTTGTGGAAGAAGAGAGCATTGATCTCGATATAGACCGTCTTCTCAAAGAAGCCGAAGATGAGAGTGTTGCCGATGAAGAGATGCTCCTCTCTTTGGATACAGCAGAACCGGAGGCACAACCTGCATCCAAAACGGCCGAGGAAGATGAGCTCTTTGAACTTCTCCTCCCTGATGAAGCGGCTGATACCATCGATGAGATCCCCGAAGCGACCCTTGCTTCCGAAGAGAGTGTAACAGAAACAGAAGAAGATAATACCCCGATCGTTATCGATATACAAAAAGTCAGTGCAATGATCGGTATCACTCCCGAAGATTACAATCTCTTTCTCAATGAGTATATCGATACGGCAATCAACCTCGAAAAAGAGCTGCAGAGTCCTGAGCCCGAGAAGCGTACAGCGGCGATCAAAACGCTCAGCCATCTCTCAGATGTCCTGCATCTGCCAAAAGTCAATGAGATCATGGAGGCGATCCAGACCGCAGACGCGTCCAGTCAGCAGTCACATATCGCGACACTCTATGCGACACTCTCTAGACTCACGACCCATCAGGAAAGTCCTGCGAGTCCCACCGAAACGCCTCAAACAGAAGAGCTAAGCATCGGTGAAGCAGTGCCTGAACCGACTGCCCCTTCATCGGAAGGCTTCGGCACGATCGACCTCTCCGATGTACAACCGATCCATTTTGACTTTCAACTCGAAGAGGCTGCCAACGATCTCAGTCTGCCTGTTGAGCTGATCGAAGAGTTTGTCAATGACTTCATTGCACAGGCAAAAGTCGAGACTCCCAAGATGCTCGAAGCCTATGAAAAAGGTGAATTGGAGACGATCCAGAAAATCGGCCATCTGCTCAAAGGTGCTGCGAGCAATCTGAGGATCACACCGCTCGCGGATACGCTTTATGAAATTCAGTTTTGCAATGACAGCAGTCAGCTTGAACCGCTCATCAAAAACTATTGGGCACATTTTTTATCATTTGAAAACCAAATGAATCTCATCTCAAAATAAAAGGAAATAGACAATGACCATACGTAACAGACTTAAACTGATCGGACTGGTACCGATCACCCTGCTTATATTGCTTTCAAGTTATTTCTTTGTCACGTCATACCTGAACTTTGAGAAGGTACATACACTCCAGACGATCCTCAAGAATAACGCCAAGATATCTGATGCACTCAACAACACGGGAACCGAACGGGGTATCACTGCGATGTATCTCGGAAGTGACCAGAAAGCGTTTCTCGATACATTGAAAAAACAGTACAAAAATACAGACAGATCCTATCAGCAGTTGCGTACACAGCTGATCATGGAGAACAAAAGTTATGTACCGTTCCTGGTCGACCTATTGGCAAAAAACAGTGAAATAGACACCAACAAATATCAGCAGATGCTAAGAAACATCTCCCAGATAAATAAGATCCGTAAAGAGGCCCAGACCCCCGGTGCAGACTTCAAAAAAGTCTTTTTTGACAGATATACCAAACAGTTGGCGACTCCAATGCTGGACAATCTCCTGCAGACGAACAAGTTTGCCATCAATACAGAGATCGCTTCACTCATCAGTACTTTGGATCAACTCTATGTCGCCAAAGAAAATGCCGGTCTTGAGCGGGGTTTTGTCGCCTACTTCATGACCAAAAAATCCTCTATGTCCTTTGATGAGATCGCCCTTTGGGATCAATTTAAAACCAAGGCGAACACCTTTGACCTATCACAGGTGACCGATATCGAACTTAGAAATCAACTCTCTGCACTGCTCAACAGCCCCCAGGCAAAAGAGATGCTTACAGAGCTTGCAGAAACCTCCTCTGCAATTCAGACCGATGTGGATAACGGGGACTATGCGGAAGACGTCATGGACTGGTTCTCTCTGCAGACACAGAAGATCGCACTCCTCTCCAAAGCAGAACTTATCGTCTCCAATGCGCTCTGGCAAAAGACCAATGTCTTCTTGCAGAAACAGCTTATACTGCTTGCTATTGCCACAGCGATCTGGCTTCTGAGTTTTATCCTCGCCTACCTTGGATATACCACGACCAGAGATATTACCAGAAACATCAAAGAGCTTGAAGATGTACTGAACAAAGCAGTTCATGAGATGAAGAGTTCTGAACAGTACCTTACCGCTGATGCCATGGCGATCGAAAACATTGACCTCGATACCTCTGACGGAACGAGAGAAGCCTACAAATTCCTCGAATCACTTGTCGAGACTGCCAAAGAGGATAAGATGACTGCCCTGCAGGCCAACGAGGCGAAGTCACTCTTCCTTGCCAATATGTCACATGAGATCCGTACACCGCTCAACGGTATTGTCGGATTTACAGAGATCCTCAGAAGTACCGACTTGACACCGGAACAGGAGGAGTTCCTCTCTATTATCGATAAGAGTTCCGAAAATCTTCTGAGCATTATCAACAATATCCTTGACCTCTCAAAGATCGAGAGCAACAAGATCGAGATCGAAAATGTCGTATTCGACGCTGCAGCAGAATTTGAAAGTGCGGTCGAGACCTATGCAGTCGGTGCTGCAGAGAAAAATATCGATCTTAACTTCTATATGGATCCTACAATCAGTCCAAAGCTCAAAGGGGATCCTACCAAGATCAAAGAGATTCTGATCAACCTCCTCTCCAATGCCATCAAGTTTACCAGCTACGGCGGCGAGATCAATGTAGAGATCAAAAAAATACAGGAAGAGGGAGATCTCAATCCGAAAATATACTTCTCTGTACAGGATAACGGTATCGGTATGACCAAAGATCAGCAGTCGCGCATCTTTGAAGCCTTTTCGCAGGCAGATGTCTCTGTTACAAGAAAATATGGAGGTACAGGTCTCGGTCTGACAATCTCCAGTCAGTTTGTGGAACTCATGGGCGGCAAACTCGAACTTGAAAGTGCCAAGGATCACGGTACGACATTCTACTTCAGCCTGCCTCTCGAAGAGGTAGCATCGACCGAGCCGAGCTATATGAATGCCTATACCGACATGACGATCGGAAAATATGAGCAGGAGATCCCGACAAAACTTGACAACTATCTTGAAGCCTACTTCAAGTATTTCGGTCCATCCGTAAAACATTTTGAATCTGTCGGTGATCTCAAAGAGCTCAATGACAATGATGTCTGCAGAAGCTACTGGATCGATATCGACAAAGCGAAGCAGAATATCATCGATGCAGTCGCCAATATCGACAAATCCAAACTGATTGTCATTGCCAATGTCACCAGCAGAAGCAAGATCGAAGAGATCGGTGTCAATCCGGACAATGTCATCTTCAAACCGGTCACTTTGACCAAAATGAAAAATACACTTCAGGCTACCTCTGCAGAGGCACCGAAACTTGAAGAGGAGTCCATCCCGCTGCATGCTGCGAAGTTCGATGCGAAGATCCTTGTGACGGAAGACAATATCATCAACCAGAAACTGATCAAACGTATCCTTGAAGAGCACGGTATCACTGTTGATCTTGCAAACAACGGTCTCGAAGCCTTTGAAAAGCGTAAAGCAAATGACTATGACCTGCTCTTTATGGATATCCAGATGCCTGTCATGGACGGTATCGAAGCGACCCACGAGATCCTCGACTATGAAGAGGATGAAGAGGTACCGCATATCCCTATCGTCGCACTGACAGCCAACGCTCTCAAAGGGGACAGGGAACGTTTCCTCGGAGAGGGTATGGATGAGTATATCACCAAACCGATCGAAACAGCGGAACTTCTCTATGTACTCAATAAATTCCTTGCTGACAAGATCAGAAAAGGGGAGAAAAAAGAGGAGAAAAAAGAGGAGAAAAAAGAGGAGAAAAAAGAGGAGAAAACAGCCCAGACACAAACAGCTGAGCCCAAAATAACTGCCCCGGCTCCCAAAGAGGAACCCAAGGCAACAGAAAAACCGCCTGTAAGCGATACTGACACGATTACGCTCGACGAAGAGGACACGATCTCCCTCGAGATGGAAAGCAGCCCGGAAGCACTACAGGAGAGCCAAGGCAAAAAGATTCTCGTCGCCAAAAAATTCCTCCTGGAACGCAGAGTACTTGCCAAGGTTCTTGATAATCTGGGCTATGAATATGACCTGGCAGAGGAGCTGAACCGACTCGAGAGTATGCTCTCAAGCGGGGCATACGATATTGTCTTTGCCGATGAAGGTCTTGCAAACGGAGATATCAGCATTTCTGTTGAGAATATCGCTATAATCACAGGCTCCAAATCCAAAGAAGAGATAGAAAATATTATTAAAAAGTATAGAGGATAAGAGATATGGCACTAAAAGTATTGATCGTTGATGACGATTTTATCAATCGAAAACTGTTACAGACACTGCTGAAAAAGCATCCGGAGGTTTCCGAAGTCATTGAAGCCGAAAACGGCTCTGATGCACTAAACAAGCTCAAAAAGGAGACAGATGTCAATATCATTCTTCTGGATGTTATGATGCCGATCGTTGACGGCATAGAGTTTTTGAAGATATTCAGATCGGATATGGCAAACTCACATATCCCTGTCATTGTACTCTCTACGGATGATACACGTAAAACGGAGGTATTTGACAACGGTGCCAATGACTTCCTGAGAAAGCCGATCAAAGAAGAAGTACTCTTCGGCAAGATCGCACAATGGTCATAGACTGACCCTCTTTCCCTCTGCAAGATAGAGGCACATGAGTGCCTCATCTATCTATTTCACCAAAGCCTCTTTCAAGACATCATTGACATCTTCGACCGGAATGATCTCGATATGTTCGGTCACTTCACTTGGGATATCATCCATATCACGTTCAAAGTTCTTTTTGGGGATCAAGGCTTTCGTCACGCCAGCCTTATAAGCGGCAATCAGCTTCTCTTTCAACCCGCCTATAGGCAGTACTTTCCCTATCAGTGTCACCTCTCCGGTCATCGCCACTTTGTTGTCAACCTTGCGTTCACTCAATATTGAGGCGATCGCTGTGACCATCGTAATACCTGCGCTCGGACCGTCTTTGGGGGTGGCACCTTCGGGCACATGGATATGCAGATCATATCTTTTGTACACCTCACTCTGATCCACAGTGATACCCTCTTCACGCTCTTTGGCACTCTTTGGTATAACTGACTGCGGTATCTTCAGCTTGCCCTCATCGATCAGTATCTTGACCACCGAATGGGCGATACGGGCAGACTCTTTCATCACGTCACCGAGACTTCCTGTCAGTTGCAGTCCGCCTTTACCCTTGATCTTGATCGCTTCGATCGTCAGCACATCACCACCCACGGCTGTCCATGCCAGTCCGTTGACCACGCCGACTTGGGGTGCCTCCTCGACGGTGGTAAACTCGAAGACCTTCTTGTCAGCATATTTGGCGAGATTCTTTTTGGTGATGCGTATCTTCTGTTTGCTGGTGTCTTCGAGAAGCTCACGAGCTACCTTTCGCATGAGTGCAGCGATCTTTCTTCGAAGATTTCGCACACCCGCTTCACGGGTATATTCGTCGATAAGAATCCTCAGCGCCTTGTCAGAGATGGAAAACTCCCGAGCTTTGAGTGCATGCTTTTTGAGCTCCTGTGGAATGAGATAGCGCTTGGCGATCTCAAACTTCTCTTTGGGTGTATAGGAGTTGAGTCCGATGAATTCCATCCTGTCCCTCAACGGTGCTGGGATACGACCGACATCATTGGCAGTTGCGATAAAGATCGCCTTGCTTAGATCGATATCAAAGTTGAGATAGTAGTCTCTATATTTCTTGTTCTGCTCCGGGTCAAGTATCTCAAGCAGTGCCGCGGTAGGATCACCGCGCATGCTTCGCCCTACTTTGTCGATCTCATCGAGGACGATGACAGGATCCATCTTCTTCGCTTCGATCAGTCCCTGTACGATACGTCCGGGCATCGCTCCGACATAGGTACGTCTATGCCCTCGCAGCTCATTGACATCCTCGAGTCCGCCCAGCGCGATACGTACCAGCGGACGACCAAGCGCTTTGGCGATGGAGTTTGCCAAAGAGGTTTTCCCCACTCCCGGAGGTCCCGCGAAACAGAGGATCGCACCTTCTGCTTCCGCATCTTTCACCCCTCTGAGTTGGGCAAGTTCTTTGACGGAGAAGTATTCGATGATGCGCTCTTTGGGCTTCTCGAGACCGTAATGATCCTTGTCCAGTTCCTGAGAGACCTTAATGATACTCAGATTGTTTTTGCTAAACTCGCCAAAAGGGATCTCCAGTACCCACTCCAGATAGCTCTGGATCACGTTGGCATCCGCACTGTCGGGATGCATCCTTGCGAAGCGTTCGAGCTGTTTGCTCACCTCTTTGTAGGCATCCTCGCTCATATAGGGCTTGAGCTTTTCGATCTTCTCTTTAAAAGCGGCGATCTCCTCTTCCCTGTGTGTATCGATCCCCAGCTCCTGCTGTATCTCTTTGAGCTGCTCTTTAAGGAAATACTCTTTGTTGGTCTGCTCTATCTTGTTGTGGACTTTGGAACGGATCTCGCGCTGAATCTTTGCCGCCTCGATCTCCGAAGTGATCACATCGATCAGTCCAAGGACTCTCTTTTCGATATCCGGCTCGATATAGAGGCTGTATGCCACCTCTTTGTCGAGCTTGAGCATCGACGAGATGAGATCGGCGATACGGTGCGGTTCGTCATTCTCCTCTATCGTACGCACCAGATCCCCAGGAAGCGAGCTGCTTAGTGATGAGAGGGTCTTGATCTTGTCTTTGAGCACCTCCATTAGGGCATTGACCCTCACCTCATCATAGGGCTGCGTCTCGACCACATCGATCACCGCTTTGTTGACCTCACCTTCCACAGGCTCGAGTATCTTACCTCGCGTCAATCCCTGAAAGAGTATCTTCACCCTGCCGTCAGGGATCTGTACTTTGCGCATGATCGTCCCGATCACACCCACTCTGTACATCGCATCAAAATCACGGCTCCCCTCTTTGCCGGGGATAGAAGAGGTAACAAAAAGCAGCGAATTGTTCTCCATCGCCTCGTTCACAGCGGCGATATCTTTTTCATTGCTTAGAAAAATAGGGCTGATCATAAAAGGATACAGGAAAAGGTCGTCCTCTACCACGATGGGCAGTGTCGCCGGAAAGGTATCATAATCACTAAGCTGCATAACAAATCCTTTGGAGTTAAATTGGGTAACGTGGAATTTCAAATCCCGCAAGTATATTTGATAAAGGTAAATAAATTTCTAATTTCTAATTTCTAATTTTTTGATCAAAGCATCTGCTTCAATCAAAAATCTTTCCGATGATCCCTTTTTCCGGAGGGGTGATATCGGACATCTCGACCACGGAGTTGCTGTTTTTCTCTCTGTAGATCTTCGCCGCTTCGGGTTTGCCGATACGGTCATAGAGTGCTGCGATATTTTCATTGAGCAGATACTGGCTCATCAATAGTCTGACCAGAATCGTATTGACCAGCGGTGTGTACTCGGAGCCGGGATAGCGCATCAGATAGGTACGTGCCTGCCTGATGGAGTCCATGATCAGTTTCTGATCCTTGTAGACATCTTTAATCCCAAGGAAAGAGGCTTTGAGCTTCATGAAGTCGATATACTCTCTGCTTTTGGGATCTCCAAAACGCTTGTTGTACTCATCGAGATAGTAGTTTGCCAGCAGGTACTCCTCTTTGTTCATATGTGCATGGGCAAGCATCAGGATCGCCGTAGGCATCAGCGGAGAGCGCATATGTTCGCTCTTGAGAGAGATGTAGTAGGCATCCGCTTTGTCCATATTGCCGTCGCTGATACTCGCTGCGATCTTTTTGTACCAGTAGAGTGCAGGCTTGTTGAACTCAGCCACGCCATCCTTCGACGCACCGCATCCACCCAACACTACCGCCATGATCATCGCCACCAAAATACTCTTTTTCATATCCATACACTGCCTTCACGTTTTGATTGCTTTATCATAGCGCAGAGTATGTAAAAAGTGTATTAATCTCGAGGTATGCCTGTTTTTATATTATCTTGTGTTATACTAAGTTATGTAATATACCGGAAAAGTAATCGTGAAGGAAGGATCGCTGCAGATCTATTGAGACAGACAGCCTATACACAAATAAATATTTCCATGATACGACAATACTTTTTCAAAGGAATATACAAAATTTAGCTCAAACGAGCGAAGAAGGTGCTATTGTGATACATGTAACCCAATACTCCAAACGTCTCTTATTTTTAATACTATTGACTCTCATCCCATCTGTAAGTTTTAGTGCTCAGTTGGCTTATGATGACTTTAGTAATGGGAGTCTAGACGGTTGGGGAGGTGATGCATATACATGGAATGATGACGGATATATGTATATCAACCGAGACCAAACTGCGACTAAAACATACGATTTTGGTACTTCATATGCCAATCAAACTCTATATGTAACTTTTCGTTTCTATGTGCCATCAGCATGGGAAACTTCCGGAAGCTATGTTGATTACCTCAATATTTTTATGAATGGTACACTCATAAAACAATATCAAGGATCTGGTAACTACTATATCGAATCCTTTGAAATCACAACAGATGGTAATGGTCTTGTAACACTAGATGTAGTACCCGACTCTACTGCAAGTGATGAATGGGTTGGAATTGACTATTTTTCCATTACGACAACAAAACCGATAACCATAAACAGTACGCGCCCTTTTAGTCTTCGCTATCTTGCCAACCTCAAAGGAAATATCCGGGTTATAGGTAATACTGTCTTGCGTTCAATTGACGGCTATACACAAGCCAATAACCAAGAAACGCTCCTCTATACAGATACTGATAGTGATGCATCCACATTCAACTCATCCTCCGCAACTATCGAAGGAACCTATGCCGATGTTGATATCAGCAATGCAAAAATACTATGGGCGGGTCTCTACTGGCAGGGATACCTGCACTCAGATGATGGCGACACGGGGATAGACAGTCAATATACTATTGCCAACAATGCCAACGCCAACACACAGATACAAAACATTCTTACGACCCAGCAAATACTTCTCAAAAAAGGAACTGGAAGTTATGTGCCGATCACACCTACTGAGATCAATGTAGACAGACAATACAATGATACAAACTATATTGCCGACAAATATGGTGCTTTTGCGGATGTCACCTCTTTGCTTCAAGGCGCTTCTCCAGCAGATACCTATACCATAGCCAATGTCCCAACCAGAGAGGGACGTGCCAGTAGTGGAAACAACTGGGATGCGCTTGGTAACTATGGTGCCTGGACACTGGTTATTGTATATGACAACAGTGCTACACCAGAGGAGAAAATACGTAACGTCAGTGTCTTTGACGGCTATCTCGTGCTCAATGACACAACCACACAAATCGATATTCCTGTCAGCGGATTCAAAACCCCTACTGATGATACTGTTCCCGTAGATTCAACACTCTCCGTATTTGCAGCTGAAGGAGATGCATTCATCCCCGGAGATTATTTGCACCTCATCAATGAATCAGGCTATGAATATGCTCTTACAAGCAGCGGCGGTGCAACCAACTTCTTCAACTCTTCCATCGAAGGAGTAGATACAAGATCTCCCCAACTTAGTAATAACATGGGGATCGATATCCATACACAGCAGGTAGGCACAAAAGGTGGATCAGACAAACCGATCAAACCAAACCAGACAAGTGCCACCCTGCGTATCGGTACCAACGGAGACCACTTCGTCCCGCAGATGATCTCTCTGGCTACCGAACTCTATATCCCAAAACTCTGCTACGACTATACAGTCCGTCAAAATAACTTTGATATTACCGAAGACAACCGTACCATACAGGCTATAGGAGGAGGAGAACTCAGTATCAACCTCGCACTGCAGAGTCAGGAAGGAGACTTCGACTTTGAGCATAGCAAGGTCAACATAGAGCTCGTACCTACCACCGATACGACCTTCAAAGATGCATACTACTCACCTAACAATGTCAATACCTATGTCCCTGCCATCTACACTGCCAACCATACTACCACTAGACCAGAGATTGCAGTCGGTGAATATGTAACTCCTGACGGCGGTACGTTCAAAGCACTCCAGCGTTACTATGCCCAGTTCAACTGGGATTTGGACAGCAACTCCTATGAAGGAAGATTTGACGTTGAGCTCAACACCACTATAGATTTTGGCTCCGGACCTGTGCCCCTCTCAATGTCTACAAAATACGGCACACTTCCTCGTTGTACACAAGTAGCGGGATATCATCCGCTCTATGGCACATACAATGTCGAACGCCACAATAGCAGCGGTGCCCCGGAAGAGAAATATCCGCTCTATACTCAAGTAGTCGGTAAAGACTTTGACTTTGATGTCGTAGCCTACAGCAAAGACCCTGCACCCGCATACCAAACAGAACTTCCGCTTGACGGGTACACAGTAGCAGTAGAACTGATCAACGCAAGAAGCTTTCAGGATGAAAATGCTACATTTCTCTGTGACAACCCTGATCCTGCTATCATACAAAAACTTGATACACTGGGTACACAAGAGATTTTTGCTGAATTTAACAATACTTCACGTGTTGACCTAAGCAGTTTGAATATCTCTGTAGAGAGAGCACTGAGAAGCGCTGCATTTCGTATATGGTATATCGTAGATGACAATGGCACCATCGTCCCTCACACCTGTACAAACCGCTCAGATAACAGCTGCTTTCAGGAGATATATGATACTTATATCAGCCAAACAGATACAACACTTCAAGCTTCCGGTACTCATGGATTTTGTAGCGTTGAAACGATTGGTGGAAACGGATGCTCAGACTATATCAATCAAAAAACAGGAGCGCGAGGGTGTTATGCATGTCTTAGAGACCATTTTTCTCGTCCCGTCTGCTCACGCGACAACTTCGCAATACGCCCTGCTGCATACCGTGTCTCTATATCTGACGGAGACGAACAAGACACTCCTGCTGTGACCAAAGAGCTGGGAGTCAACAAACGCAACGATACAGAACCTACCGCCACCTTGGCCGCTGGATACAAATACAAACTTGATGCCAATGCGACAAGCTATCTTGGCGACAATGTTGTTGCCAAAGGATACACAAGATACTTTGACAACACTGATCTCTCAAATCTGGCATCTATGCTCAAATTTAAAGACGTAACAGCCTGCTTTGACAAAAATAATACAAGCTGGGGAGTCTATTTTGACAATGGTAGCATCAGAGGCATATATAACGGAGCGTCCATCAAGTATGATCCCGGTCACATTGTCATGCATTCCAATGTTGGAAAGTATGGGTATATACTGCATGACAGCAACTGGACGATCGTCGATCAACAGCGCTATCCTTACAAGACCTTTCCCGGTGATGACTGTCTACTCAATGACAACAGTATCGCTACAACCAGTATAGGAATGTCAGGATGTGATATCGATACAAAACTTACTGATAATACCGGACTCAATAACCCGGTCTACAATGATCTCTATCTGAGATTCCACCCCTATGCATTTGGATTGGATGATATCAACTTTAGTGTCCAGCCCGACAGCCGCTACCTCTTCATGACAGACCTGAGTGATGCATACTATCAAACGGTAAGCAGCTTTAGCAACAGAATGTCCAACATCTATGAGGGCAATATCACCTCTCTGGCAAAAACAGGCACGAGAACAACCAACTTTACTACTGGATGTGCAGCTACAGATCTCTCGCTGGCTATTGCTCTGACCTCAAAACCAAACCAGATAATACTCTCTGGACAAGGCACTACATTCCAAAAGACCCTTCAGTACGGCTCCTCACTGGACCTCGTAACAACTTATAATGACCAGCAAACAGGTGCGGACACCAACCTCACTCTCTCCAAAGATGCCTTCGAAGACGCTGTTGCACAAGGCAGTGCAAAGATCAGGATCTATACCACATTTAAAAAACCGCACAAAGATGAGATCCTAGATGGTTCAGAGGGTATCAATCCTATCATTGCCAATTACAAAGAGATCAATGCCTCAAGTGTAGATGCCAACTCCTCTGCCCATCTTGGTATACATATCCCTGAGGGTACCAAGGCATTTGACAGAAATGTCACTTTCCTTTATGCCAAGGTTTCACCAAATGAGATGCTATATAAAACTGAAGAGGATGAAATAGCAACACCGCTCAATATCATTATCTATTGTGATTTGACGCCTGATGAGTGTAGGAACTACGATCTAAACTCAAGCTTTAGTGCAGCCCATGAGAGTGGTAACTGGTATACGGCTAGTGGATTCTTCGACCAACGACAAGACCTGGGTACAAGCGATCTAAATGTCTCCTACTATACAGGTAAGTTACCGGGTAATGCCATGATAGCGCTGCGCGGAGACACACCTATGGCTCCTGCCACAACACTTAACGATGTTTTCTACAAAACAACAGGTATACAGGATGACCTCGTTGTATCCCTGCCTACAGACAATCCACGTCCTGTGACCGTGCAGATAGATTACCGTTCAGACCCTTGGCTGGAGTATGACCCTGTTACGCAGTATTACCGTGTCAGATTTATCCCCAAACCTACTGCTTGGACAGGCTTTGGGAAAACAGGTCATGTTGTAGATGATGATATCAGTACAACCAAGTCAAAAAGACTGGAGTGGTAAAGATGGGCTTCTTACCACACCAAAACCTCAGAAATGCTATAGCGATGATCGAACTGATCTTTGCCATTGTCATCATGGGCATTGTTCTTTTGGCTGCACCTATGCTTATCAGCACGGCAGCCAAAAGTACATCTGTCGCACTTCAGCAAGAGGGGATCAATGAAGCCTCCGCAAGGATCAACATGATCCTCACCTACGACTGGGATGAGAATAATATCAATGTACCTTGCGGCAGTACCCCTTCTATACTCCATGTCACTGCCGGAGATGACGAACTTGATGAGGTTCCGGGCACACAGACCAGACTTGGTGTCCCTCTCAATAGCAACTCACACACCTTTAACTGTAACGGAAACGAATACAATGCCACAGCAATTGGAAAAGAGGGAACTGATATAGACGATATCGATGACTTTAACGATGTGACATTAACAGATGTTCCACTCGGTAGTGGTGGTACAGACTACATCGAACAAGATACTGTCAGTATCGCTACCAGTGTCAGCTATGTTCCCGATACTGCCAGCTATGGGCAGAAAGAATTCGCCTACAACTTCCCTACGGGTGACCCCGGAGGCACGAGCAACATCAAGCATATCCAGGTTACCCTTACCAGTACCCATGCTGCCGATGAACTGGAAAAAACGATCGTACTTCATGCATTTAGCTGTAATCTCGGCAGCTATATCCACCAAAGGAGACCTCTACCATGAGTCTAAAACGTCACGCCTTTACCATGCTTGAGCTTCTTTTTGTGATCGTGATCCTGGGGATCGTCTCTTCCATAGGTGCTGAGATCATTGCCCAAACCTATGAGAACTATATCATCCAAAGAGCCCAATACAAAGCCAATATCAAAACAGAGCTTGCACTCAACCAGATCGCCAACCGTCTGCGCTACGCAATCCCATCCACCATCGGGGCACGCAAAACGGCGGCAAGTACCTATGTCGCGCTTGATGACGTCACCGATCCCGATATGAATGTCTTGCAGTGGGTAGGTTATGACGGCGACAGCTTTGAAGCGATCACATCTGATACCAACAGACGACCGGGCTGGAGCGGATTTTGTGATCTCAATGCCTCAGACAGCACCGCCATCGCCACTCCGGGTTCCAACCTCGATCTCGCCTCAACCATCATAGGCAATCTTGGGGGAGATATACAAAATGCGCAACTCTATTTCTCTGAAAGTGCCGGGGTTTCCTACCCTGTCGCCGGAGGTAACGGTGAGACGATCACTATGGATGGTATCCCTTCAAACACCATGATCTCGGAGCGCTACAAGCTCGCATGGAGCTCATACGCGGTAGAGGTCGATCCAAATCAAGATCTCATCCTCCACTACAACTTCTCACCCACATCTGGTACAAGTTTGGCAAACAGTACAACAAGTATCCTTTTACGCAATGTCACCAACTTCCGTTTCAAATACTCTGGCGGGGCATTTCGTATCAAGATATGTAAAGAGGAACAGATAGGTGCCGACAGTGAAATGATCCATGCCTGTAAAGAAAAGGTGGTATTCTAATGTATACAACATCTCTTATGAGAAGCGCATTCTCTATGATCACAGCTATATTCGTAATCGTCATCATGGCAACAGTAGGTGCACTAGTCATGAGCACCAGCGGCAAGATCGTCAAAAGTACCACAGCCCAGTACCAGCACGAACAAGCACTCCTCTATACCAAAAGCTATACCGAGTATGCTATCATGGCAGTCACCGGCAATGATCGTAGTGTCACCTGCCTACAAACTATCACGGGTACTATCGGCGATGATCCAGACTCCGGTAATGGATACAGAGTACGAACACATATCGCATATATCGCTGATGGGAACAGTACCGGTAGATCTGATGTGTCAAAATGTGATGGCGTACGTATATTGAGTAATAGTGTTTCTACGACCAGCACACCACTGACGATCATCATCGATGCCTATGTAGACTACAAAGACCCGGATAACACTGCACAGTGGCGTACAGTACATAGAAGGACGGTACAAAAGATATGATCACACAAAAATATATGATGAAACAAAATGCTTTTACGATGCTTGAACTGGTATTTGTGATCGTGGTGCTAGGCATCCTTGCAGCACTTGCTGTCCCAAGACTTGAGCGTGATCTCAGACAGGAGGCAGCAGATACGATCCTCTCAAATATTCGTTATGCACAACACCTTGCCCTCATAGATGACAAACAGAAGTTTAACGATGCTTCTTGGCAAAGAGAGTTTTGGCAATTTAAAGTAGAGTCCTGCGGAGGAGGAAGCGGTCTGTTTTTCAGTATAGGATCGGATATGGATCATCAAGGTGACTTAGATCGAAATGAGGTAGCCTTGGACCCTGCCAACGGCAAACCGATGTTCTGGACAAATACTGATGACTGCAGCAACGGCAACGAATCAGATACTACCATAAGCAAAAATATCTTTCTGACCAAACGCTTTGGTGTGGATACTATTACACCTTCAGGCGGTTGTACGACACAACACATAGGCTTTGACCACCTTGGCAGGCCCCATGCAGGCTTTTCTGGATCTACACAGCCTGACTATGCCAGCTACCTCACTGAAGCCTGTATCTATACATTTACCCTTAAAACCGGTGAATCATTTCAGATCCAAATCGAACCTGAAACCGGATATGCTTCAATAGTAGGACAAGAGAAACTTTAATTTCTCCAGTTTACCCTTCATTAAGTAACTTAAGCTACAATTAAGTATGGATATAGCGATATATCCCTGACTTTAACATGAAGGATCTATGATGAACAAAAGTATCACAGGAAAACATTTTGAATTGACAGATACCATTAAAGCGTATGTGGATGCGGCACTCGAAGGACTCAAGAAATACAATCTCGATATCATTTCAGCCAATGTCGTTATCTCTGCAGATGAGAGAAATGGTAAAAAAGGGTTCATCGTCGAATTTGTCATCAACCTCAAGGACAAAAACACCATCGTCATCACCCAGCGTGACAAAGATGTCTATGCCGCGATCGATCTGGGTATAGAGCGTGTCAAAAAATCGCTCCGTCGTCATGCGGACAAGATCAAAGACCACAAGATCATGAGCTTTGCAGACCTCGGTATGGAAGCTGAAGCGGTCACCGATATCGAGCCAGAAGAGGTCGAGATCGTACCGATGGATCTCGAACTTCACAAACCGCTCGATTTTGAAGAAGCCATCGAAGAGCTCAAAGCCAACAAAAAGCGCCAATTCATTGTCTTTAACGACTATGAGGGCAATATGCGTGTCATGTACAAAAGAGCCGACGGTAAATTCGGGCTTTATTGATCCATCCCATCCGGAGCAGTCAAGCTGCTCCACTTTCTCCTTAAACATAATACAACTTTCGCTATAATAGTTACAAATTCTATTTACAAGGTTACTCACAATGAAAACAGTATCACGCTATACAGTATTGGCATTTGTTGCTTTTGCTACGCTGCTCTTGGATGGATGTGCCAATGCCGGTCCGGACAAAACCGTCGATGCAGGTGCAATCGTCCAACTCAACGGGGAGGACAGCACTGCCGATCGTGGCGGCAAGATCGTCAAATATCTCTGGAAGCAGAAAAAAAGAGACAAAGTCAAAGTCTCACTCAAAGACAATCCGGGCAAAAAACCTACTTTTACCGCACCCCATGTCAAAAAGAAGACCAAGCTTCATTTCAAACTCAAAACGTATGAATACTACAGCTGTAAATATGTCAAAAGCAAACCTGACAGACTCCCAAAAGGCAAAGTCTACTATGCCAAAAAACATCAAGTCTGTAAAGTCAACACCAGCAAAGACTCTGTCACAATCACCGTCAGAAAATCCAACAAAAAGATACTCCCTGTCGCCGTAGCGGAAGTCAACCAGACTGAAATAAAGCCAGGTGAGCCAGTCAGCTTCACAGCAGAGAACTCCACTGATGAAAATGGAGAGATCATCTCTTATATTTGGAGTGAGAACAATGAGACACTCAGCGAGGATATGAACTTCCCTCATACCTTCGAAACCACAGGTGTGCACCACATAAAACTAACGGTAGTAGACGAAGAAGAGCAAAATGCCACAGATACTGTCGATGTGGAAGTCTTGGGTGACCTGCGCAAGCCTGTAGCCCGTATTAAAACAGACAAAAAGAGCATCAAAGTCTCAGAGAATATCCGCTTTGATGCCAATGAATCCTTTGACCCTGATGGCGAAATCACCAACTATACATGGAAAGATGCAAACAATACAGTACTCTCAACTGAGAAGGCATTCACCCATTCTTTTGATCTTCCCGGGAAATACACCATTACACTCACCGTTATAGATGAGGATGGACAGACAGGAGAAGCATCTACTGTGATCAATGTAGAGGATGAGCACAATGTATCTTTGCAATCTATCGCTATATCTGCAAGCACACAAAATCTTGAAGTAAACGAGACTGCACTTTTGACTGCCATTGGCAAATATGACAACAACACTACCAAGGATATCTCTCAGGATGTCAATTGGATAAGCAGTGATACTTCCCTGGCGACAATAGAGAACAAAAATATCCTGCACGCGATAGAAGATGGTACAGTTCAGATACATGCTTCATACGGGGATATAAGCTCCTCTCTTTTGACAGTCACTATTAAATGGCCAGATAATACTAATTCTGGTATCCCAACCAGTGTGACGCTACATGGGGTCTTCAACAACATAGGCGGAGCCGAAAGCGGTAGCCATATCAATATTTATTATGAAGATCCGACAACAAATGATTATAGAATGGTTACAAGCACACCAATCAACGATGACAATACATATAGTGTCACTTTTACCCCTGTTGCCAATATTCTAACATATAACATTGGTACTTGTCGTCCTCAGGCAACTCTTCAATTACAACCTGGTATTGATGACTATGAAGTCGACATCGATCAATTTGATGGATGTGGTAACGGCTCTGAATGGAATCCATACTATTAGGATACTTTGTTTAGATTATTATCTTGTAGAAAAAGATAATAATCTATTTTTCGCCCTATCAATCACAACTTCATCCTCTGCCATATCAAGCCATCTGAAACGCTGACCGCTTTGTATCGTGCCGTCGAGGATATCACCGCTGTCGCGGAACTTGAGATCAAGTTTGGCGATCTCGAAGCCGTTGGTGGTCCGGCAGAACTTTTGCAGCCGTTCGTTCTGAGGGGTGTTGCTAAAGAGGTAGCACCAGCTCTTAAGCCCGTTTCGTCCTACAC
>JALWKQ010000072.1 GCA_027081395.1 Sulfurovum sp.
GCTCCCATCAAGGCAACCAGTGCCGCAACGATACCAAAAAAGATATAGAGTGCTTTGATTCCGCCCATCTTGTCAGCCACGCCGCCGCCGACAGGACGCAGTACCGCACCGGCGAAGATCGTCAATGCACCGAAATATCCGGCGATGACCTTGACATTGGGCTCGTTGAATACATCCATCCCAAATGCCGCCATATCTGCCTGATATGTGTTCATCAGATAGACCTTCATATAGTTGGCAAATCCGACAAATCCCCCGAAACTGACGGCATAGAAGAGCATAAACCACCAGCTGTCTCTGTCCTTGAGCAGCTTCCAGTAGTCACCCAGCTTCTTCGGACGCGGCTTATAGACACTTTCGGGCGCATCTTTGGCAAGAAAGATATAGGCGATCAAGACGATCACCGAGAGGATACCTCCGACCAAAAATACCGCTTCCCAGCCCCACTTTTCAGCAATCTTCGGTGCAAAAAGAAAGTCGATCACCACACCGATGTTCCCCGCACCGGCGATGCCCAGTACAATCCCCTGAAGTTTTGGCGGATACCACTGCCCTGCCTGCGGCAGTGCCACCGCGAAGGATGCTCCGGCAAATCCCAAGCCAAGCGCTACGAGCAGCAATTCGTTATAGGTGATGCTCGCTCCTCTACTGTAGGCATAAAAGAGTGCTGAGATGACGATCAGCTGTGCCGCTATCGCTGTCTTCTTCGGACCGATCTTATCTACGAAAAATCCCAATACGATACGCAAAAGCGCGCCGGCAAGGATAGGAATAGAGAGCAGTGTTGCAATCTGGCTCTGCGTCAAATGCTCTCCATGCTGCGCCATTGACTCGGCAATCTCTGTCGCCAGAGGTCCGAGCATTGTCCAGACCATAAAACTAAAATCGAAATAGAGAAATGCGGCAAAGAGTGTCTTGGCATCTCCCTGACCTTTAAGTGCTTTAAAATTTGCCATGCTTTATGACTCCTGTAAAAAATATAAGCGCATTATAATATAGATATTTGTGGATTATAATCTCTATAGTGATTATTTTTTAATCAATTATATTGCCTAATTATTAATCAATCAATTTTCTGAGAAAAAGAAAAAAAATACTATAATCACGGTAATACTATCCTATAGCAATAGGTACGACAGGAACAAGCATGACACGATTGGAAAAAGCGTTAGAAGCCAGAAGCAAAAAAGTCAATAAAGTAGAGACGACCAAGGCGCTCAAATCGCCGATGGATGTCTATGAACGGCTCGAAGAGATCGCCAAGGGCGGCTATGAAAATCTCTCTGCCGAGGATGCCTCCTACTTTCTCAAATGTTTCGGTCTCTTCGACAAGGGTGAAGACTTCATGCTGCGTGTACGTATACCCGGCGGGCAGCTCAACTTCGAGCAGGCGACACGCATCGGTGAAGTGGCACAAGAGTACGGCAATGACTATATCGACCTGACCACCCGTATGCAGGTAGAGCTGCGCTATATCAAGATCAAAGATATCGCTACGGTACTGGGAGCCCTTAGGGAGGTAGGTATCTCTACGTTCCAGACAGGTGTGGACAACCCGCGCAATATCGTCACCGATCCTCTTGACGGTATCGCCTATGACAATATCCTTGAGAGTATGCCGTTGGTTGAAAAACTTCAGGAAGTATTTCTCGAAAAGCCTGAATGGATCTCGGCACTGCCGCGTAAGTTCAATACGGGGGTGCTCGGCTCACTCTCCAACTCATGCAATATCTTCGGGCATGACTGCAACTTCGTACTGGCACAAAAGGATGGTAGATTTGGCTACAACGTCTATCTTGGTGCGCGTGTAGGCGTACAGGCTCAGGATGCCGACCTTTTCGTCACTACCGACGAGGCACCGGTCTTCTACCGCGCACTGCTTGAGGTCTTCAAGCGCTACGGCTACAGAGACAACCGAAACAAAAACCGTCTGGTCTTTCTGCTCAATGATGTAGGTATCGAACACTTTGTAGAAGCTGTCAAGAAAGAGGCGGGGACAAATTTCGCTTCAGGCGGGATCACTATGGTACAGTCTCAATACATCGCACTGGGAGCCAACAAAGTCCTGCTCAAAAACGGCACATTTGCCTACAAAGTGATCGTCCCTTCAGGGATCTTCAGCGGTACAGATATGATTGAAGCGGCACAGACGGCACAGACGTTCGGAAGCGGTGATATCCGTCTAAGCTATGACCAGAACTTCCATATCATCAATGTGCCTCAAGAGAAGATCGAGGCATTTGAACAAAGCACGATCATTGCCAAGTATGCCCAGTACAACAATCTCTACTTCAAAGACATGATCGCCTGCGCCGGTACCCAAACCTGCAGCTTCGGAGTCATCCCCAACAAACCCGATGCGATCGAGATGGCACACTTTCTCAATAAGTCAGTCCCGATCGCCAACGCAACCGTACGTATGAACTGGTCGGCATGCCCCAAAGGGTGTGGTGTACACGGGATCGCCGATATCGGCTTTGAGGGGTGCCGTGCCAAAGATGATGAGGGTAACAAAGTAGACGGTGTACACCTCTTCATCGGTGGCAAGATCACGCGTGAAGCCAAAGAGGCGCATATTTTGCACAAAGCACTGCCTATCACAGAAGCGAAGCACCATGTCAAATACCTGCTCAAAACCTATGCAGCACATAAAAATAAAAACGAAACCTATGAAGCCTTCGACGACAGATATCTAAGCCGGAACTACTCATTTCAGGCACTCTCGTTTTTTACCAAGATCAACTATATTCTCAATGAGAAGCTTGATCTGGGTGTCATGCTCGAACTCGACAAAGAGCCCAAAAGCGGCAGGCGTGAAGAGTATGAGATCTTTACCTTCGGTCTCAAACTCTATAAACTTCTAACAGGTGAAAAACGCTTTGAGGCAGTTGACGGACTCTCACCCGTACTGGTCAAACCGCGCACTATCAAACGGGACACTGTCAGCAAACTCAATCCGAAGGTACCGCCAAAACTCTCAGAGATCATCTACCAAATGACCCACGAGAAAAAGAGTGAACGCCCTGCGGTCTTTTCTGAAATCCTTGTGGCGTTGAAAGAGGTGTAAATTGGCAGTAGAACCATTGAGCAAAAGCACACCTTTGGAAGACTTCATCCACCACAAAACCAACACGGGGATGCAGTGCGGCAATTACAGTATCGATCTGCCGCCCCTCAAAGAAGGAGAGCAGTACCGCTTCCACTTTGATGCGACTGCCTGTGTCGGCTGCCACTGCTGTGAAGTAGCATGCAACGAACAAAACGCAAACCCCGATGATATCAAGTGGCGGCGTGTGGGAGAGATGGAAGCCGGAAGTTTCCCAGATACCCTGCAGCTCTTTAACTCCATGAGCTGCAACCACTGTATCGAACCGGAATGTCTCAAGGGGTGCCCGACAGAGAGCTATATCAAGCTCGACAACGGTATCGTTTTTCATGATGATCCAAGCTGTATCGGATGCCAGTACTGCACATGGAACTGCCCCTACGAAGTGCCTGTCTTCAACCCTGACCGCGGTATCGTCACCAAATGCCACATGTGTGTCGACAAGCTCGAGGCGGGCCAGACCCCCGCATGTGTACAGGCATGCCCAAGCAATGCAATCGAGATAGAGGTATTCAATGTCGAGCAGTGGCTGCAGGAGGATATGGCAAAAGAGGGTGTCGCCCCGCACCTCCCTGATATCGAGATCACCAAACCAACTACGAGATATACTCTGCCGGAACTTAAAGGGGATGATCAGTTCCATCCTGCGGATGAGCACATCCTAAAACCGGCACATCCGGAGTGGCCGCTGGTCTTTATGACTGTTTTGACCCAGGTAAGTGTCGGTGCCTTTTTGGCACTCTTTTTGGGACAACTACTCTATACACTGGGGTTCAATCTTCCCAAGCCGAACTTCACTATGGCGCTGCTTGCAGCCCTACCTGCGATGATTGGGCTGCCGCTCTCTGCACTGCATCTGGGACGTCCGGGGATGGCATGGATGGCGATGAAAAACTGGCGCAGTTCATGGCTGAGCCGTGAAGCGATCGCGCTGGGGGTTTTCACGGCACTGACTACACTTGTCGCCCTGCTCTACTATCTCGGTAGTGACGGCATAGGGCTTCTTCTACTGGAAGCGATCACATTGGCGACAGGTATCTATGGCATCTATGCGCAGTCGATGATCTACCGTATCAAGGCACGCCCAAGCTGGAACCGCAAGAGTACAACCAAGCGTTTCTTCGGATCGATGTATGTCGGCTTTCTCCTCATCGCTGCTGCATTGCTTGTCAGCCACGGCAGCCAGGGTGCCATCGTACTGCTTGCCATTACCCTGCTTGCAGGGATGGGACAGGTGCTGGTCATACTCGAAGAGGTGATGTTCTACCGCCACCTCGATCCAAACGATCCGCTCTACTACCAGTACAACCGAACCCGTATCCTGCTTCAGGAACATTTCGGTAAAGTAAAGAAGTACAGGATCTACTCTCTGGCGATCTTCGCACTGGCGCTGCCGCTCCTTGCGATTCTCTTTGCAGCCAGCGGCTTGACGACAGCAGCAATTGTAACACTGATCATCGCCACCATTGGTGCCTTTGCCAGTGAGATTGCCGGAAGATACCTCTTCTACCGCACAGTAGTACCTCTTGGACTGGCAGGCAACTTCTTTGCGGGGAACCAGAGGCATTGACCACAAAGTGGTCAGCGTTCAGTGTTCAGAGCCAAGAGAATAAAACTGTTTTCTTGGTTTTATACTGAATAAACACTTGAGTTTGTCACTGAGCATTGGGTGCACAGATGCGTTGTCGCCCATATTTGCGAAGCAAGGCGACAGAAGCATCGCCCGTGCACTTGCGAAGTGACGATTTTTTGCCTACTTTTTATAAAAAAAGTAGAAAGAAACATCTAAACAGCAGAAAGAATTTGAGGAAAACCAAATGAGTCTTATTGAAAAAGCAAAACAGTTTCTCGGCTTCGACATCAAAGAGGACAAATATGCCCTCGTCGACGACCCCATCTTCGGCAAAGTTGCCAAAGCCAAAGCACCTGACAAATGGGTCAGAAGCACCTGCGGTTACTGTGGGGTGGGATGCGGGATGTATATCGGTGTCAAAGATGGCGAAGCGCTCTACTCCAAAGGCGATCCGCTCCATCCTGTCAATATGGGTACCCTCTGCCCCAAAGGACTCAGTGAACACCGCATGGTACGTGCAGACAACCGTGTCGCAACGCCGCTGCTTCGCAAAAACGGAGCACTTCAGCCCACTTCATGGGAGGAGGTCTTTACCCATACTTCAGAGGAGTTCAAACGCATTCAAGAGCAGCATGGCAAAGGTGCCGTAGCAGTCATCTCGACAGGGCAGTTGCTCACTGAGGAGTTCTATGCGCTTGGCAAATTTGTACAGCTTGGTCTGGAGACCAACAACTACGACGGCAACACCACACTCTGTATGGCAAGTGCCGTCATGGGCTACAAACAGACCTTCGGCTCAGATGGACCGGTAGGGTGTTATGAAGATTTTGAAAAGGCGGATGTGATCATGCTTATCGGTGCCAACATCGCAGACAACCACCCTATCCTCAAGCTGCACATCGCCAAAAATGAACAGGTCACAGGCAAAAAACCGACCATCATCGTCATAGACCCCAGAAAGTCCAAGACCTCCCAGATGGCAGATATCTTCATCCCACTCAAACCGCGATCTGATCTGGCACTCATCAACGGGCTGTGCTATATCATCATGGAACAGGGCTGGGAGGATGAGAAATTCATCAAGGAACGCACCAACGGCTACTTGGAGTTCAAAAAACATATCATAAAAAACTACCCTCCTCAGGAAGTCGCCAACATCACCGGTATCGATGTCAAAACACTCTATGAACTGGCACGCACCTATGCCACCGCCGATGCCGCGATGAGCGCTTGGACGATGGGTGTCAACCAGAGCTCTATCGGTACCGATACCGTCTCAGCCATCTGCAACCTTGCACTCATCACCGGCAATCTCGGCAAAGAGGGAGCGGCACCGATGTCCATCACCGGACAGTGCAATGCGATGGGAACGCGTGAGTTTGGATTTACCTCCTCGATACCGGGCTACCGCAATTACGCCAGTGAAAGTGACCGAAAAGAGTTTGCCGACATTATCGGCGTACCCGAGTCGCTCATCCCCACTGCACGGGGTTACGCCTATCCGCAGATCATCGATGCGATCAACCGCGGTGAGATCAAGGCACTTTGGGTCGTCGCGACCAACCCGCTGGTAAGCTACCCTGACCAAAATGGGCTTCGAGAAGCCCTCAAAAAACTCGACCTGCTTGTGGTACAGGATGCCTTCATGTCCGACACGGCGCAAATCGCCGACGTAGTCTTTGCCGCAGCGACATGGAGTGAAAAAGAGGGCTGCTACACCAACTCAGAGAGACGCTGCAACTATGCCAAGAAAGCTGTCGAGCCGCTCGGACAGAGCAAAGCTGATTTCGAAATCGTCAAAGAATTTTCCAAATATTTTGGTGACAAACATGATCTGCTCTTCAAAAATATGCATACACCGCGTGATGCCTTTGAGGAGATCAGGCGTGTCAGCAAAGGCAGACTCTGTGATTACAGCGGTATGAGCTATGAGCTTATCGAAGAGCTTGGCGGTATCCAGTGGCCATGCAATGAGAATGCACCCAAGGGCACCAAGCGTCTCTACTCTGAGAATATGCCATGCCCTACCCCTGACGGCAAAGCCCAGCTCTTGCCGGTTGAATGGGTACCGCTGAGTGAGATGAGCTGCAAAGAGCTTCCGATCATCCTCAACACCGGCCGTACCGTAGAGCAGTTCCATACACGTACCAAGACAGGTACGATAGGTATCCTCAATGATCTTGCACCCGAAGCCTGGGTCGAGATCAACCCCAAAGATGCTGCCAAACTCAAAGTCAAAAGTGGAGACCGCATCTCCCTCTCCGGTAACCGTGGTCGTGTCGATGATGTGATTGTCAAAGTCACCGAGACGATCCGTGACGGTCATGTTTTTGTGCCGTTTCACTACAATGAACAGCTCATCAACAACATCACCATCCCCGAGTTTGACCCCAAATCTTTTGAGCCAAACTACAAACAGTGTGCCGTGCAGCTACACTCTGAAGCAGTACCTGAAGGTATCGTCTATGAAGAGCTCGAAGTAGCAGGCTATCTCGAAGGTGTCAAAATCTATGAGGAAGAGGCAGCAGTAGAAACGTATGAGCATGCCTCCACACAAAAGGCTAAGTAAATATAACTATAATACACCGCAATAATCATCCACAAGGAAAAGAATGACACTGGACAAACTCGATACACTGCTCATAGAAGATATACAAAACCCTGATCATCCATCAGACTTCATACCAAGAGAAGGGTATGATGTACTTATTTTGAGACTGCCTGAGGTAGAGGCACATAGTGTCACTGTCGCATCTTATGCCTTTGTAGTGGAAGGAGATGAGTGTTTCGTCTATGACCGTCAAAAAAACAGCCTTATCAAACTAGGCTCTCTTGTAGAAATGAATGCATTTCTCGATGAAAAGACAGAGGCCCTGATCAAAGCGATCAAAACATACCACTACGAGATAGAGCTTTTGGAAGAGTCACTCTATGAGGGTCATCTCTCCAGTGACTTCATGCAGCGGTGGCTGACGTACAAAAAAGAGGTCTCCCTGATCCAGCGTTTGATGTTTCATGCGGCACTCTCCTTTGAGCTCTTTGTCACCCACCACAAAAAACAGAGCTCTTCTACTTTTGAGGAGCTCGCCTATGCCGATCTATATGAGCATATGGTACGTATCCGGGATCTTGCCCAGGCAGCGATGGACAAGCTCGATAACCTCTATGACTTCTATCGTGCAAAAGTCGATGAGAAGATGAACCGCAATGTCTACTATCTGACACTGCTTTCAGGTATCTTCCTCCCATTGACACTGCTGACAGGCTTTTTCGGTATGAACACCGGCGGTTTGCCATGGGCGGATGACCCTAACGGTACATGGAAAGTAGTGGGTATCTCTCTGGTACTCGAAGTACTCTTCTTTATGCCGTTCATTCTCCAAAATATGAAAAAGATCCGACGTTTCAAACGTTAATCAAGCAGTGCTTGCAGATCACTCAGATCAAAAAGCAGCAGTGATTCATCCTGCATAGCCTGCAGCTCTTTGGAAAAACCGCTTTTGGAAAAGAGTGCATAGGTATCTACACGGATACCCGACTGCAGGGCTTTTGCCTTGAGCTTGGTCAACTCACTCTTGCACACCTTTCTCTCTTTGTATTTGCACTCTCCGAGTATTACCTGTTTGTCCTCGCTCACCGCAAGGATATCAAACTCCGTATGCTGATCCCAATAGCTTCCGTGCGTAATAAGCGGTGAACGCTGTTCACAATAGTACACAAGCAGTGCATCACAAAGCTGCTCATACACAAGCGTACGCAATCGCTCATAATGCTTACCGAAATTCTCCAAAAACTGCTCACCCTTTTTCTGCAGCAGCTCTGTACGATAGGGCGAAACAAAACCGAACCAGAAGCGCATAAACGGATCTACAAAACGCAACTTGTCTTGAATACGGTAACTGCGCAGCTCCTTCTTGAGCTTCTGTTTTGGATGGACTTTTAATGGCGCTTCGCGACTCGCTTCTATCCGGAGTACCCCCATATCTATAAGCTCGCCGACGATCTTCTCTCCGGCAGATTCACTGAGGTTCGCCCGCTTGAGCACACTATAGAACTTGCCGTCTCCACGGGCTACTGCCATGAGAATATTGCGGTAAGGTGCTTCCAGTAGATAGGAGGGGGAGATCAGTGACTGATAGGTGGAAAAGTGATCAACAAAATGCGACTTGACCATATCAAAAATTGTTTCGAAATAGTCAAGCTCCAAACGCTCTTCTATCCCGCCAAGGATAGAAAAATACTCTACAGAGTGCTCAAGAGAGAGATGGGGATTGTGTCTACAGAAATCTCTAAATGCCCTTTTAATTGTTGTACCTTCTTTGTCCGTTGTTTTTACCTAATTAGTTTAACATAGATTTGATATAATATCTATAGTCAAAAATGGTTATTTTTTAATCAAATCACACAAAGCAAAAAGCATCACATGGAACAGTTTTTCACCAACTCCGAAGCAGTACGTCAAATTGTCAAAGGGTTCAACCTTACCAAGACGCTTTTTGTATCCTCCATTCTCGTAGGTGAGAAGCATACGGGGAAGAAGAGACTGATCTCCTCTCTTTTCCCCAAAGCGCCATGGGTAGACGGCAGAGATATGTCTGCCCTGCAAGAGGCTTTGAGAGTGCATGATGAGCTGGTAATCACACACTTTGAACAGATCAGCAAGCATGATGCTTTGGATTTTCAGCATAAACGTATTATCGCTATTGCGGACTATATCGATAACGTGCGAAATGTCGATAACCTTTTTGCCTTTATATACATGATGCCGCCACTGAGAGAACGTCCTGAAGATGTAGATTATCTGACCAAGCGTTTTGCCGCAGAGGCAAAAGAGATCCTGATGATCGATGAGGATCTGACCCTTGATCACAGCAGGCTCGACCTGAGCCAAAACAGCAAAACACTCAAAAAATCGATCTTCCATCAGGTGATGCACCAAAATGCAGATGCTGCAACGATCGAAGAGACACTCTACCACTACTTCCTCAAATCACTTCAGGGAAACAACGGCTACAAAGAGCATATCCATCTCTTCGAGAAGCCGCTCATCGAGGCAGGACTCAAAAAATTCGGCTCACAGCTACAACTCTCCCAGGTACTGGGAATCAACCGAAATACACTCCGAAAGAAGATCCATGAACATGCTATCGATTGACTTCAAACCATTTATCGAGTGTGACAACAGTCCCTTTATCCTCTTTACCGCACAAGGCAAGATAGCCTACCTCAACAATGCTGCCGAAATCCTCATGGGATATGCAGATCCCAAAGCGCTCTATGATATTGCCCTTGCTTATGCGCCCAAAGATTATGGATACAAAACAACGACGCTCTCACTGCAATATGATGCACTGCATTTCTATGCGATCACGGTGGGCTATCAGGATGAGGAGCATATCTGCATACGCCTCTACCATCAGCCGCGCCTGAACAAACCCAAAACGCTAAGTTCTGACAAATATGTCACCACCGATATCAATACCCTGCTTGAGGCAAATATCACTCTCTTTCAGATGATCAACAAGAATGAACTGAGCCTGCTTGTAGACCAGGATATCCCCGAGTTCAAAATCGACCAGAACCACTTCTCCAAACTGCTTCGCAAAACCCTGCATGCGTTCAGGGCATCCGATTCGATCTATATCTCACTCAAATTCCTTGTAGGGGAGTATGTGATCATCAATGGCAAAAAAGAGGGCTTGATCCAGCTCAAAGTCGAAGCCAACGGCCGCTACAATGATGAAGACAGCGCCATTGAAACACTTGCCAATGAAAATCACATCTCAACCGCCTTCAAAGAGCACAGTATCACCCTCCAGATTCCTTTCATCAAATAATATGCCTCAATTTGATTAAAAATTAATCAATGAAGTATTATTCAAAATTTTAATATGTGTTATGATTTATCTGTAAAAAACAATTTAAAGGAATCAGCATGAAATTGAAACTTTCAGCTTTACTGGCACTGTTCTTGCCGATCTTCGCGTTTGCAGAAGATAAACTGGACACGGGAGACACAGCGTGGATGATGGTATCCACAGCATTCGTACTGCTTATGACCCCAGCAGGTCTGGCACTTTTCTATACAGGTATGACACGCTCAAAAAATGCGCTCAATACCTTCGCTATGGTCATGGGGGCTTTTGTACTCGCTATGGTCGTATGGATCATCGCAGGATACTCTATCGCATTTGGTACCAACGAAAGTGCAATGCTTCAGAAGTTCTTTGGAGGCTTCGGTAACGTGATGCTTGACGGTATTACATGGAAAGACCTGAGCGGCACATACCCTACCTATGTATTCATTGCATTCCAGGGGACATTCGCGGCTATTACAGTAGCGATCGCAAGTGGTTCTGTCATCGGACGTATGAAGTTCTCTACATGGATGGTGATCGTAGCACTTTGGGGACTTATCGTCTATGCACCTGTCACACATATGGTATGGGGTGGAGACGGTGCACTTCTCTTTGATGCAGGTGCACTTGACTTTGCCGGTGGTACAGTTGTACATATGAACGGCGGTATGGCAGGTCTTGTCTTGGCTATCCTCGTTGGCAAAAGAGCAGGTTATCCTAAAACTGCTATGAAACCCTTCAGTATTATCCTCACTGCAACCGGTGCTGCACTGCTCTGGTTCGGCTGGTACGGATTTAATGCCGGTTCTGCATTCGGTGCCAATGCGATCGCGGGTGTAGCACTCCTGACAACGACTATCGCTACAGCAGCAGCCGGCCTGACATGGATGATCCTCGAGTGGGTTATCTATAAGAAGCCTACCCTGCTTGGTATCGCGTCAGGTATCGTAGCCGGACTGGTTGCGATCACACCTGCTGCAGGTTTTGTCGGTGTGGGCGGAGCCTTTGTTGTCGGTATCGTCGGTACACTGGTAGGATTCTTCGGTGTTGTCGTCCTCAAGAAGAAGCTTGGCTATGATGACTCTCTCGATGCATTCGGTATCCACTTCCTTGCAGGTCTCTGGGGTGCACTCGCTACTGGTCTTCTTGCGCTCAATGACAAGGAACTCCTCTGGGACGGCCCGCTTAAAGAGAGTGGTGACAGAATGGGACAGTTCATGGTTCAAGTAGAGTCTGTGCTTGTTGTCGGTGCATGGACCCTAATCGGTACCGTGATCGTTTACTTCATAGCATCTGCCATTACCGGTGGCGCAAGAGTAGACAGCGAGACTGAAGAGATTGGTCTTGACGAGAGTCTCCACGGAGAAAGAGGTATGAATCTCTAAGGAGATTTCTACCCTATAAATCATAAGTTTAAGGAAGAAAAATGAAAAAAATCGAAGCAATTATCAAACCATTCAAACTCGAAGATGTCAAAGAGGCACTGGTTGAAGCTGGAATCGAAGGTATGACTGTATCTGAAGTCAAAGGATACGGAAGACAACAGGGACACTCTGAACTCTACAGAGGTGCCGAGTATGTTGTCGAGTTTATCCCAAAGATCAAGATCGAGATCGTTGTCAGCAATGACGAGTATGCACAGACTGCGATCAAAGCAATCAGCGAAGCAGCCAAAACCGGCAAGATCGGTGACGGCAAGATCTTCGTCAGCCCAATCGAATCTGTACTGCGCATCAGAACAGATGAGAAGGATGAGGAAGCATTGTAAAGACTAGATGTCTTTGCGATGCTGACGAAAAAGCTCTATAGAGACCCATGTCTCTATAGATTAATCATCACCTACCCATTCAACGCTTTAAACTGCTCTATTTTCGACTCACTCGTTTCAATACGCCACCTGACAAAATCAACATCAAAGTCACGTTCTACCTTCTGGATCCCTATCTTTCTAAGCCTATACATCACACTCTCGACACTGCTATAGTCTGTCTCAAACAGATAGCTTGCCGGTTTTTCATAAGAAACCAATGCTGCTGCGTCTAACACATCTTTCACCGCTTGTGCATAGGCTCTTGCCATACCGCCGGTACCCAGCTTGATCCCGCCAAAATAGCGCACGATCAATACAGCTACATTGACAAGCTCCTCTCCGCGCAGTACATTGAGTACAGGCACTCCGGCACACCCTTTGGGCTCGCCGTCATCACTGCTGTTCTCTACAACCTGATCATAACTGTTAAGATAACGCAATGCATAAACCACATGGTTGGCTTTTGGATGCTCTCGTTTCAGTAGCTCCTGCAAACCTTCATAGCTATCATAGGGAACAAGATGTGTAATAAATTTGGAACGCTTTATCTCTGTCGTGGTACTGTAAGAGGATGTGATCGTTTTCATGGGATCACCTCATTAGAGCGATTTTACTTTTTTGACGATCAACTCCACAAATCGTTCACTCTCATTCATGCACTTTGCGACAATATAATCATCATACTTGATCTTCTGGGCAATCTCACGATGCTCTATATCAAGTTCAAATACTGTCTCTGAATTGTCAATGGTAAATGCCAAAGGATAGATCACCACTTTTCTATGGGTAGGATTACGCAAGACATCGACCAGATTGGGCTCAAGCCAAGCGGATGAACCAACTTTGGATTGATAAACCAGTTTGATATCGTGAAATACTATACCGCGCTCTTTAAGATAGATCTTGATTGCCGATGCATTAGCCTCTACATGATTCTGATAGGGATCCCCCGCTTTGATGATGCTCATAGGCAGCCCATGCGCAGAAAGAAGCAGATCGTACTCCCCAGTCTCTTTCCCCTCCATCGCCTCCATGATCTTCTCTACACAGGCTGCAATGTAGTCATAATCATCATAATAGGGATCTACCATCTTTATCTTGGGATGATAGCCCATCTGTTCACAACGCCGTTCGATATCTTCCAAGGAGGAAAAGGTGGTGGTCGTAGAGTACTGAGGATAGAGAGGAAATAGCAGAAGCTCCTCTATACCTTGGGCTTGACACTGCTCCAGTGCCCTGTCTGCAAAAGGGGGCGTATATCGCATAGCCGGATAGATCGGCATCTCAAGCCTCTTGGAGAGTTTGGCGATCAAAGCCTCAGTCAATCCCGGAAGCGGAGACTTGCCACCAAGCAGTGCATAATTCTTCTTGACCTCATCAAGCCGCTTGCTGATGATGATAGAGCCGACAAAAGCACGAAGATAGGGGTTCATAGGCAATATATTCTTGTCCGCAAACATATTTCGTAAAAAGAGTTCGACCTCTTCTACACTGTTGGGTCCGCCCATATTCAAAAGTAGAAGTGCCTGTTTTGTCTCATTCATGATCTATTGCCCCTTGATTGGTTGATATTTTAGCATAGAGAGTGTAAAATCATACCTAATAAGCTACATTTATAAAGGGTTTTTATGATCATCATCCCCGCACGTATCGGTTCGAGCCGTTTCCCCAACAAAGTACTTGCAGATATCGGTGGTATGCCTATGGTTATACGTACTGCCAAAGCTGTCGAAGATATAGACCGGGTAGTCATCGCTACCGATAGCCAAGAGGTCATTGAGATTGCAAAAGAGCATGGGATCGATGCTGTACTCACCTCTTCTTCTCACCAAAGCGGTACAGACAGGATCTACGAAGCAGCTACGCTGCTGGGTCTGGGGGAGGATGAGATCGTCATCAATGTACAAGGTGATGAGCCGTTTATTGAGACCGAAGTGGTACAGGCAGTCTATACCTTGACTAAGAAGAACCGGATCAATGAAAAGATCCTGATGAACTCCTGCTACAAAATGATCAGCAATCCTGAAGCTGATGATCCCAATATCGTAAAAGTCGTTACTGACGAAGAAGGAATCGCTCTTTATTTTTCCAGAGCAAAGATCCCTTACCCCAGAGATCACCACTTTGATCGCTACAAAGGGCATCTGGGTATCTACGGATTTACCGTCAAATCACTCCGAGCCTTTTGTCTGCTCCAAGCTTCTCCGCTCGAAGAGATCGAAAAACTTGAACAGCTCAGGGTCCTCTACCATGGCTATGAAGTCGCTATGACAGAGGTCAAGACAGAAAGCTTTGGTATTGATACCCCAGAAGACCTAGAAAAGGCACTGAAACACCATACACTCTAAAACAGAAAAGTATGCCCCCTTTTCTGTTTGCTTCTTACCCGTTTTTAACCGCTTTTCCAAGATCCCACATCGGCATAAATATCCCTAGTGCCATAAGCAAAACCAAACCTGCAATAAAGAAGAGCAAAATAGGTTCAATATAGGCAGAAAGATTGTCAATTAAATCCTGAAACTCCATATCGTAATATTGTGTGACCTTATCAAGCATCGCATCCAGTTGACCGCCTGCTTCTCCTGCTTTGATCATCTGAAGCAACATGTTTTCATAAAGACCTGTGATCTGAAATGCCTCAGCCAAGTTCATACCTCTTCCAATATTGGCGTTGACAGTTAGCAGCTGCTCTTTTATCGCCTCGTTGTCTACCATCCCTACTGCAGTCTCAAGCGCCTCTGATACTGGAATACCCGACTTTACCAGTTCACCGAAAACAAGATTGTATTTGTGCATAGTAGAAAGGAAAATAGCTTTATTAATAAGATAAAATTTCGGATGTATCAATAGTTTATCCATCTGATACTTAAAATCCTTGTTGTGTCTATAGGCATATTTGATACCAAATATAATTGCAAACAAGATTGTCAATATCAATAGACCATAATGACTAAATGCCCATTCAAGTTTTAACAAAATTTGTGTTGGAAGTGGTAATTCCGTTTTGAATTTTGAAAATATATCTTTGAATTTCGGTACAACAACCATAATCAAAATGGTAAATGCAATACCCATTGCTGCCAAAGTAATCAACGGGGAACGAATTGCTTTTTTAAATTTTGCCGTATTATCCCGAATATTCTCTAAAATGTCTGCCAGCTTATGATAAGATTCGGAAAGATTCCCTGTACGCTCTCCCAAATTTGTCATTGCCAGTGCAACATGCCCAAACTCTTCCGTATATGGCTTCATTGCGTCTGACATGCTGTTACCGGCATTGATGTCACTATTTATCTTTTTATAGATCTCTTTAAGTTGTTTGTTGTCCGTATTATCTGCAACATCTTCAAGCGTATCGTTAATAGCAATACCTGCATCAGTCATAACTGCTATCTGGCGTATAGTCGATATTTTATCATTAATAGGTATTTTAGATTTAAAAGTTTTTTTCAATCCTGAAAAAAGTTCAGAAAGCGTCTCTTCCAAGGGAGCAGAGGTCTCTACCGCTCTCATCACTATTGTAGAAGGAAATTTTTGCTTCGCAATCTTAATAGCAGCCATTTTACTGTCGGCCTTAATAAGCTCCTCCCTCTTCTTACCTTTTTGCATTATTGTGACATTAAAGTATCCCATTACAACCTCGCTACTCGATAAATTTCTTCAATTGTTGTTTTGCCTTCCAACGCCTTGTTGACACCATCTTCAAACATGCTAATAAACCCTTCTTCCAAAGCTTGTTTTGTCAACTCCTCTTTTGATGCATTACGCGCGATCATTCGTGACAGTGTTTCACTTACTGTCAATACTTCTGAGATCATCTCTCTTCCGGCATATCCGCTGTGACCGCACTCTTTACACCCTTCACCTACATAAAAAGTCGGGTTTTCCGGCAAGTATTGTTTAACATCGCGCAATAGTGTTTCAGGAAGTACTGTCTCTTTCTTACAATGTGGGCATATTTTTCTCACAAGTCTTTGTGCCTGTATAGCAACCAAAGCACCGGATACAAGATACTCCTCGATCCCCATATCCAAAATTCTTGTGACGGCAGAAATAGCATCATTGGTATGTAAGGTTGAAAGTACCAAGTGCCCGGTCAATGCTGCCTGGATTGCAATACGCAGTGTCTCCTGATCCCTGATCTCACCGATCATAATCTTGTCAGGATCCTGTCTCAATATAGATTTCAGTGCCGATGCAAATGTCAAGCCGACTTCCGGCTTGACTTGTACCTGCTGTAATCCGCTCATCTGATATTCGACTGGATCTTCAACGGTAATAATTTTGTCTTTGACATCTTTGATCGCATTAAGTGCACCGTATAGTGTCGTCGTCTTACCTGAACCTGTAGGTCCGGTAACAAGAACGATTCCATAAGGTACTTTAATCGCTTCCGAAAAACGGTCATAACAAAACTTGCTCATCCCGGCATCTTCCAAACGGATCATCGCTTTAGTCTTATCCAAAATCCTTAGAACAATCGATTCACCATAGATAGTAGGAAGAGTAGAGACCCTAAAGTCATATTCCCTTTGGTTGATTGTCGCAGAAAAACGTCCATCCTGTGGTTTTCTCTTTTCTGCAATATCAAGATTTGACAAAAGCTTCATTCTTGATGCCAATGGATTAAAAATATCTTTATCGAATGTGAAACTCTGACGAAGCATCCCGTCTACACGTTCTCTGACAATACAGCTTTTTTCCGTCGCTTCAATATGGATATCACTTGCTCCCGCATAGATTGCTGATTTGAGTACAATATCAATCAGTTTTAAAACTGCCGGAGACTCCTCTTCGTCATCAACACCTTCTTGGTTAAGATCCTTCCTTATATCAGCAACTAATCCTTTGATACTTTCATTGATTTCCAAACGCTGCAAATGCTTGTGTATCTGTTTTGGCTGAGCGATAGCGATCCGAATAGGTTTACGGGGAAATAGTCTCTGAATCGCATCTTGTGCTGCCATATCCAAAGGATCATCAAAAACGATCAGGACATTTAAATCGTTCTCCTCAATTGGTATAATATGATATTTTGTCAATTGCTTGTAAGGAACCTGTGAGAATAGTTTCATATCTATCTCAGTTTCATCAAGATCGATATATTCAACATTAAGTGCTTTAGCAACCTCTTTAATAATCGGGACAATATCTATTCCCTCAATTTTCTCCAAATGAGAGAGTGTGATAACACCCTGTCTTATTTTTTTGACCAGAAACTGCTCAAGTGTATCGGTATCCAGCATACCTTCGGCAATGAGATTGGCAAATGATATTTTTTTTGGAGGTCTCATCTTGACGAGTGTTGAGATGGCATCTTTTGTCAAGAGTTTCTCGTCTAACATCATTTCAATCAGTTTTACCATATACAACCTCCCTTGATAGTAGTAAAGTATAGCATCTAATTATGATACAAAGCTAAATTTTCAAATTAGTTTTTTAATTTTATTAATAGCTTCTTTGCCTCTTCTGAATGTGATCTTTTTATATAAGACTCTAATATATTAATAGCCTCATTTTTATGACCCAATTTAACCTTTGACCGTACAAAAATAAGCCAACTCTCTTCAATATTTTGATTGATTCTATTTGTTTGCAAAGCCCAATATTCTGCTTTTTTATAATTTCCTCTATTAAAATATGCTCTTGCCAAAAAGAGTGAATCCTCCAGTTCATGTGATTGATAGAATCTCTTTTCGACATCTTTGTATGCACTCACATGAGAGGTTTCTATAATCTTTAAATGAATTTTTTTATGCCTTTTCTCTTTTTTCTTCGTTTTTATAGGTTTTAAAGATTGTTGAACTGTTGTCTCTTCCAACAGGGGAAT
>JALWKQ010000073.1 GCA_027081395.1 Sulfurovum sp.
ACCCCTGTATAGAAGAGGATTCTCTCTGTTGTTGTTGTCTTACCGGCATCGATGTGCGCGGCAATACCGATGTTTCTCAGGTCTTCGAGTTTATGACTTCTAGGCATACGTTACTTCCTTACCATCTATAGTGAGCGAATGCTTTGTTCGCTTCTGCCATTTTATAGGTATCTTCTTTCTTCTTGAAAGCAGCACCCTTCTCAGTTGCAGCATCCATAAGCTCATTGCTCAGACGCTCCATCATTGTTCTTTCGTTTCTTTTTCTCGCAGCTTCAACGATCCATCGGATACCGAGTGACTGCTGTCTTGCAGGTCTTACTTCGATAGGCACCTGGTAGGTTGCACCACCGACACGTCTGCTTTTTACTTCCATAACAGGCTTGACATTGTCCATTGCCTTGTTAAATACTTCGATCGCTTTTTCGCCAGTTTTCTCTTCAATTCTCTCTAACGCAGCATAGACAACTTTCTGCGCTACACTCTTCTTACCGTCAAGCATGACTGCATTGACAAACTTCGTTAATACTTTCGAACCGTATACTGGATCTGGCAGTACCGGTCTTACGGGAGCTTTTCTTCTTCTCATAATCTTTCCTCTTCAATCTTTTATTATTGTTGATTTACTCAAGTCCTGTCCCCTAAGGATAATGACAGTACCTGTTTCAAGTCTATCACTAGACTAAACTTTTCTCTTGCCGCCTAAAGAAGTCTATGACTATTTAGGTTTCTTTGTACCGTACTTCGATCTTGAAACTTTTCTGTTTGCAACACCGGAAGCGTCAAGTGCACCACGAACAATGTGATACTTCACACCAGGCAAATCTTTTACCCTACCGCCACGTACGAGTACGATCGAGTGCTCCTGCAGGTTGTGACCTTCACCACCGATATATGAGATCACCTCATATCCTGATGTCAATCTTACCTTCGCTACTTTCCTCAAAGCAGAGTTTGGTTTCTTTGGTGTTGTGGTATAGACTCTTGTACATACCCCTCTTCTCTGAGGACAACTCTCAAGTGCAGGTGATTTTGATTTTTTCACTTGCTTTTTACGTTCTTTACGAATCAATTGGTTAATTGTAGGCAAATCGTTTCCTTTCCATAAATTTGGTTTTCCATTATGCTCTATGCATGCATGGTTAGTTTGAATTGAATTCTGGCTGTAACACCATAGCAAAACTGTCAAAAAACAGCTTTTCTATGGCACAACATATAGAAAAATGGAGGTGTATTATATCGAAATAATCTTTATCAGAACTTATATGAAATATACGGCGGGAGCCTGTATAATAGCCTATGGCACAAAGAGTGCCATAGGCGCTGAAACCTATTCGGTACCCAGCTTGACCTCATCCTCGTCGATCATACCGGTTCCTACCGGAATCAGACGACCGATGACAACATTCTCTTTGAGGTCTTCGAGGGTATCTACCGTACCTGCGATCGATGCAGAGGTGAGTACCTTCGTCGTATCCTGGAATGATGCAGCAGAGATGATAGAGTCTGCACCGACTGCCGCACGGGTGATACCCACAAGCATCGGTTCTGCGATCGCAGGCTCACCGCCCAGTGCGATCACTCTTTCGTTCTCTTCCTGGAATTTACGTCTTGAGACGATATCTCCAGCGATGAACTTGGAGTCTCCGCTCTCGATCACTTTGACCTGTCTCATCATCTGAGAAGTAACGATCTCAATATGTTTATCAGAGATGTTAACCCCTTGACGGCGATAGACCATCTGCACTTCAGAGACAATATAGTCATAGAGCGCTTTCTCTCCAAGTGCTGCCAAAATATCATGGCTCGATACCACACCGTCTGTCAGCTTTTCGCCCGCGTGGACATATTCACCTGCATGTACAAGCGCTGTTTTACCCTTATCTATAAACTGCTCTGTTATCTGACCGTTCTCGCCTGTAATGATCAGACGCTCTTTGCCTCTAAGCGGTTTTCCGAAACTTACCACACCGTCGATCTGTGCGATCAGAGCGATATCTTTCGGACGTCTTGCTTCAAAGAGTTCAGAGACTCTCGGAAGACCTCCGGTGATATCTTTTGACTTGATCGCCGCTTTTGGTGTCTTCGCAAGGATATCGGCGATGCTGACTTCATCTCCGTCATGGACAAAGAGAATGGTCTTTGGATCAAGCTGATAACGGATGATCTCTCCAGACTCTGTTGCAAGTACAATCGCCGGCTTATAGGCTGCCGGGATATACTCATTGAGCTCAAGTCTGGTATCACCGGTCACTTCATCGAACTGCTCGACGACAGTCACACCAGGAATAATATCTTCGAACTTCACAGTTCCAGACTGCTCGGCAATGATCGGTTCAGAGTATGGATCCCACTCAGCGACCACAACCTGTGTTGCCACTTCCGGAGCAGAGATGGTATCTCCTCTCTCCACTCTTGAGTCATTATCGACTTTGACGATAGAGCCCCTTGAGATGTAGTGTCTTGCCGCCTCACGGTTGTTATCATCTACGATCACGGCGAAGAGACCTTTCTCATCTACTTTGGTACCGGCATTGAACTTCTCTGTAGGCTCCAGATAGTCACCTTTGAGCAGGAAGAACTTTACCGTACCTTTGGATTCTGCTTTGACCTCCTGGGTCACCGGTGCACCGTCTTCCACTTTCAGCTCTGCTGCAAAAGGGATACGTGACGGTACCGACCATCCCTCTTTGATTACCTCTACGATAGAGTCACCCTCTTGTACCTTCTCCCCGTCTTTCAAAGGCAAGAAGAGTTTTCCTTCGATCTTACCGGCAACACCGGCAAGTTCATTGGACTTGGCAACATCCGATTTTCTCAGATTGTATTTTACCTCTTCACCCTCTCCTTTGACAGAGACGACATACTCGTCGTGTGTCACGACAACAGAGACGGTACCGGACGTGATCGCTTTGATCTTCGGTTCGACCAGGAGTACACCGGCATTTCTTCTGTTGGCTACGATCAGCTTGCCTTCTCTGTTTCTATAGACAGAGAGGTTATAGTAACGGATAAAGCCCTCTTTGGTTGCGATGACTTGACGTTCCTCTTTGCCTGCAGTGGCCGTACCACCAGTGTGGAAGGTTCTCAGTGTCAGCTGTGTTCCCGGCTCACCGATTGATTGTGCCGCGATGACACCGACTGCTTCACCACGCTTGACCATCTTGTTGTCCGCCATGTTAAGACCGTAACACTTCGCACAGATCCCTTTTGGTGCTTTACAGGTAGACGGTGCTCTCATGACGACTGAACGTACGCCCGCTTCCTGGACACGCTGGGCAGTCTCCTCATCGATCATCGTTCCCTCGGAGACCAAGACTTCCGAAGTGATAGGATCGACAATATCTTCTGCCAACACACGACCGTAGATACGGTCAGCCAGCGGCTCGATCATTTCGTTACCCACGACGATATCAGAGACCTCTACACCTTCATGTGTACCACAGTCATCCATCGTGATCTTCACGTTCTGCGCAACATCGATCAGCTTTCTGGTCAGATATCCCGCATTCGCAGTCTTGAGTGCGGTATCGGCGAGACCTTTACGTGCACCGTGCGTTGAAATGAAGTATTCCAGTACATTCAGACCTTCACGGAAGTTTGAGGTAATCGGTGTCTCAATGATCGATCCGTCAGATTTTGCCATCAGACCCCTCATACCGGAGAGCTGTCTGATCTGAGCGGCAGAACCCCTCGCACCTGAATCCGCCATCATATGCACAGAGTTGAATCCATCTTTGTCTTTACGGATCAGATCCATCAGTGCTTCTGCGATAGCGTTGTTCGCATCTGTCCAGATATCGATAATCTTGTTGTAGCGCTCCTGATCTGTCAAAAGACCTGCCGCATACTGTCGCTGGATCTCTTTGACCTCTTCTTTGGCTTTTTTGACACGCTCTTCTTTCATCTCAGGGATTTTGATATCATCCACAGAGATCGAAACCCCTACTTTTGTCGCGTATTTGAAACCCATATCCTTAAGGTCATCAAGGAATCCTGCTGTCTCGGAGACACCGCCTACTTTATAGATGTAGTCGACGAGTGCACCGATATCTTTCTTCTTGAGTACTTTGTTCCAGTACTTTTCAGGCACATAATCAGGGATGATTGACTTGAGGATCAGTCTACCAGCTGTAGATTTGGCGATCTTACCGTCAATCACTGTACGGATACGTGCATTGAGGTCAAGCGCATTCTGCTCAAATGCGATCTCTACCTCTTCTACATTGGCAAAGAGTTTGTTCTCGCCTTTGACATCATTCTTCTCGAGTGTCAGATAGTAAAGACCCAAAATCATATCCTGAGACGGTACTGCGATCGCTTTACCTGATGCCGGAAGCAAAATATTCATAGACGCAAGCATCAATACTTTCGCTTCTGCGATCGCCTCATCTGAGAGCGGTACGTGTACCGCCATCTGGTCACCGTCGAAGTCGGCGTTGAACGCAGAACAGACAAGCGGGTGGAGCTGAATCGCTTTACCCTCGATCAGTCTCGGGTGGAACGCCTGGATAGAGAGTTTATGCAGTGTCGGTGCACGGTTGAGAAGTACAGGATAGTTCTCAACAACCTCTTCAAGACACTCCCATACCTCATTGACCTGCAGTTCGATCATCTTTTTAGCCTGCTTGAGTGTGGTCGCATACCCTTTCTCTTCGAGTTTTGCCATCAGGTGCGGCTTGAACAGTTCGATCGCCATTTTTTTAGGCAGACCACACTGATCCATACGCAGATCCGGACCGACAACGATGACAGAACGTCCTGAGAAGTCGACACGCTTACCAAGCAGGTTTTGACGGAAACGTCCCTGCTTACCTTTGATCACTTCCGAGAGTGATTTGAGCGGACGCTTGTTGGCACCTTTGACGGCATTGCCTCTACGACCGTTGTCAAAAAGTGCATCGACCGCTTCCTGGAGCATACGCTTTTCGTTACGGACAATAATTTCTGGTGCATCGAGCTCTACCAGACGCTTCAGACGCTGGTTACGGTTGATGACACGTCTATAGAGGTCATTGACATCAGAAACAGCGAATTTACCGCCGTCAAGGCTTACCAGCGGACGCAGATCCGGCGGAAGTACCGGCAGCTGTGTCAACATCATCCACTCAGGACGGTTGCCTGAGTGGAGGAACGCTTCGATCACTTTGAGTCTTTTGACGATTGTTTTTCTTTTTGCTTCGGACTTGGTCGCATTGATCTCCTCTTTGAGCTGAGAAAACATCTCTACAAGGTCAAGCTCTGCAAGCAGCTCCTGAACGATCTCTCCGCCCATACGTGCATCCAGACCGGTATCCCCAAAACGCTGGGAGATCTGCTGATACTGCTCTTCATTGAGGACATCATACTTCTGAAGCGGGTTGAGACCTTCGTTGTCATAGCTCGCTTCGCCGGGATTCTTGACGATATAGGCTTCATAGTAGAGTACACGCTCAAGGTCTTTCATCTTGACACCAAGCAGTGTACCGATACGGGAAGGGAGAGATGAAACATACCAGATATGCGCAACAGGAGCGATCAGGTCGATGTGTCCCATGCGGTTACGTCTGACTTTGGAAGTGGTGACTTCAACACCACATTTTTCACAGACGACACCCTTGTAACGCATCTTTTTGTACTTGCCGCAAAGACACTCATAATCACGGATCGGTCCAAAGATCTTCGCACAAAAGAGACCGTCACGCTCAGGTTTGAGCGTTCTGTAGTTGATCGTTTCCGGTTTTTTGACTTCACCGTAGCTCCATGAGAGAATCTTCTCAGGGCTTGCAACTTTGAGCTGAAGTGCCGCAATATCACTCGGTCTCTCTTCACTGTTCAGGTCAATCGGTGTTAAATTCTCTAAAAACTTACTCATCTTCACTCTCCACTTCTTTTTTACTCTCATATAGCTCTGCATCCAGACCAAGTGCCTGAAGCTCTTTGGTCAATACGAACATCGTCTCAGGTACACCCGACTCAGGTACAGGCTCACCTTTGGTCAAGGCTCTGTAGGCACGGCTTCTTCCCTCGACATCATCTGACTTGATTGTCAGCATCTCTTTGAGGATATGTGACGCACCGTATGCTTCAAGTGCCCACACTTCCATCTCTCCGAATCTCTGACCACCGAAGAGTGCTTTACCCCCAACTGGCTGCTGTGTGACAAGCGAGTATGGTCCGGTAGAACGTGCATGCACTTTCTCATCAACAAGGTGGTGCAGTTTGAGCATATACATATACCCTACGTTGACACGCTCGATCATCTTCTCTCCGGTCTTACCGTCATAAAGAACCGTTTTACCGTCGCTGTCTATTTTCGCAAGCTCGAAGAGTTTGGCAAACTCCTCCCGGTTGGCACCTTCAAATACAGGAGCGGCGAACTTCACACCGTTTGCCCAGTCTCTACCGTACTGGAGCAGCTCTTCATCACTCATCTTGCCAAGAGTCTCTTTGGCATTCATCAGCTTGGCAACATCTGCGATCTCGATCATCTTGGCTCTAAGCTCTTTAATAAAATCTGCAGTCTTGTTGTCAAACATCTCCTGGATCTGCTCTCCGAGTCTCTTGCCCACAAGCCCAAGGTGTACCTCAAGGATCTGTCCAATGTTCATACGGGACGGAACCCCCAGAGGGTTGAGGATGATCTCAACAGGTCTGCCGTCTTCCATATACGGCATATCGATCTCAGGTACGATGTTGGAGACAATACCTTTGTTTCCGTGACGCCCTGCCATCTTGTCCCCGACTTTGAGCTTACGCTTGGTGGCGATATAGATCTTGACCAGCTTGGTCACACCTGACGGGAGGATATCATCTTTTTCAAGGATGGTGAGCTTCTCCTCATGCTCGTTTTTGAGCTTTTTCTTCTGCTTGAGGAAGAAGTTTTTCAGAGATTCATACTCATTCTGAACCGCGTCCGGATAGGACTGCACCACACCTCTAAGCGCAAAACGGTTGACCTCTTTGATCACCGCTTCAGGGATCTTGCTGCCTGCTTTGTATGTCTCTTCACCGATAGCGACATCCTTGGCAAGCTCCTGCTCAGAAAGATATCGTGCGATACGCAAAATCTCTTCACGGTCAATCATCAGAAGCTTGTCGTGATGCTCACTGTCAAGTCTCGCTTTCTCCTCTTCGTATGCCTGAATCGCACGTGCATCTTTCTCATACCCTTTTTTGGTAAAGACTTTGATATCTGTAACGACACCCTCCATCGATGCAGGGCAGTAGAGTGATTTGTTGACCACGTGTCCTGCTTTTTCACCAAAGATCGCACGCAAGAGTCTCTCTTCGGGTGTTGGTTTGATCTCGCCTTTTGGAGAGACTTTTCCCACAAGGATCATACCCGGCTTCACATAGGTACCGATCTTGACGATACCGCTCTCATCGAGATGCAGCAGATCCTCTTCACGGATATTCGGGATATCTCTGGTGATCTCTTCTGTACCGTGCTTCAGCTCTCTTGCCTCTACCTCTTTCTCATACGTGTGTACAGAGGTAAAGGTATCTTCCCGGATGATCTTCTCGGAGACGATGATCGCATCCTCGTAGTTGTATCCGTTCCATGGCATAAAAGCGACCATAATGTTCTTACCGATAGCCAATTCACCCTGATCCATATTGGCGCCGTCAGCGATGATCTGACCTGCTTCTACTTTATCACCGAGTTTCACAATCGGTGTTTGGGTAAATGTCGTATTCTGGTTGGTACGCATATTCTTTTCAAGCGGATAGTGGTCGATGAAAACACCACTCTCATCTTCGCCCATGACATAGATGTTTTTGGCATCGACCTTCTCTACTTTACCCGAACGCTTCGCCTTGACCGCTTCCCATGCATCACGCGAAACGATCGCTTCCATACCTGTACCGACTACCGGTGCTTCGGTTTTGAGCAGTGGCACCGCCTGGCGCTGCATGTTTGAACCCATCAGTGCACGGTTGGCATCATCGTGCTCAAGGAACGGAATGAGTGCCGCAGCAGAACCGGAGATCATCAATGGTGAAATATCGATCAGATCCACACGGCTTCTGTCATTGAGCTCGATGTTTCCGTTGAGTCTTGTTTCGATCAGATCCTCAACGATATAGCCGTTCTCATCTACTTTGGTAGAGGCAGGTGCGATACACTTGTCCTCTTCCTGGGTCGCTGTGACATAGACGATCTCATCTGTCACTTTCCCATCTTTGACCACTTTGTACGGTGCTTCGATGAAGCCGTGCTCATTGACCTTCGAATAGGTCGCCAGCGTATTGATCAGACCAATATTCTGACCTTCCGGTGTCTCGATCGGACAAATACGTCCATAGTGTGTCGGGTGGACATCACGCACTTCGAAACCGGCTCTCTCTTTGACAAGACCGCCTTCACCCAGTGCAGAGAGACGACGCTTGTGTGTCACCTCTGAGAGTGGGTTGGTCTGATCCATAAACTGTGAAAGCTGTCCGCTTGAGAAGAACTCAAGGATGGTATTGGTAATCATCTTGGAGTTGACCAGGTCATGCGGCATCAGCTCATCAAGCGTGCCTGAGACTGTGGTCATCTTGTCTTTGATCGCCTTTTGCATCTTGATCAAACCGTTGTGCAGTTCATTACCCAGCAGTTCACCGATCGCACGGATACGTCTGTTTCCAAGGTGGTCACGGTCATCGATATGCCCCTGACCGTTCTTTACTTTGATCAGATATTTTACGGTATTGATCAGGTCTTCTACTGTTAGTACGGTGACATACTCAGGGATATTCTGTCCCAGTTTGTGATTCATCTTCATACGTCCGACTTGTGTCAGATCATATCTTTCAGGATCGAAGAAGAGCTGTTTCAAGAAGGACTTCGCCGCTTCCGGAGTTACAGGCTCGCCTGGTCTCATCACTTTATAGATACGGATCGCAGCCAATACATTCTCATCATCGATCTCTTCAGTCTGCTTCAAGAGTCTGAGGCTCTCCTGATCCGCGATAAAGGCATTGATGATAGAACGGTCTGCACCCTCTGCAAGATCGTCAATAATCTCGATCTTCTCAATCCCCTGCTCAATCATCTTTTTGAGCTTGCTCTCATCCAGAGCTGTCACGACATCATAGAGTACTTCTCCGCTCTCCTGGTCGATGACCGGTGATGCCAAGTGTCTCTCCATCAATACATCCAATGGATATTCGATCCACTCAAGCCCCTCTTCCTGAAGCTTCTGCGCTTTCTTTTTGGTCAGACGCTTACCGGCATTGACAATCGTATTGCCTTCCATGTCTTTGACATCGTATTCTGCTCTTCCGCCGAAGTCATTCGGGTCGAACTTCACAAGGAATCTGTTGTCCTTAATTGTAATCTCTTTCGTTGCGTAAAAAAGTTTTACAATATCATCTTTGGAATAATCCAAAGCCCTAAAAAGAATGGTGACAGGAATTTTTCTTCGTTTATTGATACGCGCATAGAGAATATCTTTGGAATCGTATTCAAAATAGAGCCATGAGCCACGGTCTGGAATAATCTGTGCAGAATAAAGAAGGTTCGCCGCTGCAGTAGTGCCTTCCTCCTCTTTAAAAATAACACCCGGTGATCTGTGAAGCTGGTTGACAATAACCCGCTCTACACCATTGACGATAAAAGAGGTTCTGTCTGTCATCAACGGAATATCACGGACAAAGACAGCCTGCTGCTTGATCTCTTTTGGATCGAGCTTTTCGCCTGTCTTCTCATCTCTGTTCCAGATGATCAGTTCGATATTCATCTTGAGAGATACGGCATAGGTCAATCCTCTCTCCATACACTCTCTGACAGTATATTTAGGCTTGATAATCTCGGAGTTTTTGTAGGTCAGTGTCAATCTGTTTTGCTGGTCGTGGATCGGAAACGCAGATCTAAATACCTTTTCAAGTGTGGAGTTTTTTCGGTCTTTTTCTCCAAGCATCAAAAAGTCTTCATAACTTTTTTGCTGGAGTTGGAGCAAGTTGGGGATTTCAATCTCTCTTGGAGTTTTTGAAAAGTCAACACGAAGTCTATTACCGGAATGTAAAGAGTTTAACATGGGCTAGCCTTATTTTGGTATGTTTTTAAGTAGTTTGTTTATCTGTTTAAGTTCATAAATTAGATACACAAAAAAACTATTAACACGAGGGTATGAAATGTCTCCGAATAGTTTATCGCTATATCTAAGTAGGTTTTGTTCTATGCTGTCCGGGTCAAAGCCCCGGACAATGTCAAATAACCGAAATTATTTAAGCTCACAAGAAGCGCCTGCTTCTTCAAGTTGTTTTTTAATCTCTTCTGCTTCTTCTTTAGAAACACCCTCTTTAAGGACAGTTGGCGTCTCTTCGACTGCAGCTTTTGCCTCTTTGAGACCAAGACCGGTGATCGCTCTAACTGCTTTGATCGCATTGATTTTCTTAGCACCTGCATCTGTAAGTACTACGTTGAACTCTGTTTGCTCTTCCGCAGCTTCACCACCAGCAGCAGCACCACCGGCAGCAACAACAGTCGCCTGTGCAGTTACGCCAAATTTTTCTTCGAATTCTTTTACAAGCTCAGAAAGCTCAAGAACAGACATGTTTGAAATGAACTCTAGTACATCTTCTTTTGTGATTGCCATTTTTTTTCCTTTTTAATCGCATTTTACAAAGCCGATAAAATCGGCTAATATCGGAGCCTCCAGGCTCACCTCTACCAAGCTAAATTACGCCTCTTCTGATTCTTTTTTGTCAGCGAGCGCTTTTAGACCAATTGTAAAGTTTTGAACCGGTGCATTCCAAACATTAAGAAGCATACCGATAAGTTCGTCTCTCGTAGGAAGCTTGGCCATAGCCATGATCGTATCCATACTCGCGACTTCACCTTGGATCAAACCTGCCTTGATCTTAAAAGTGTCTTTGAATTGGGTAGCCGCTTTGTCAGCGATCTTACAAGGCAGAACTTGTGTATCGCCCCAGACTACAAGGTTTGTGTCTTTGAAATCCACGACTTCGCAACCTGCATTTTTCAATGCGATCTCTGCAAGCGTGTTTTTCACGACTTTGACTTTTGTATCTTCTTCGCGAGCCATATTTCTGACCGCTTCAAGATCTTCAACCGTCATACCTTTGTAGTCACAAACGATAATGGCACCAGCGTCTTTAAACTCTGCTGTCATCTCTGCGACCAACTCTTCTTTTCTGGTTCTAGTCATCTTTCTTCTCCTTCCGACCTTCTAACAGGGTATATGGAGAACCATACACATCTGTCTTTTCAGACAGATTAATTAAGCTTGCGCCCCTATTATCTTCAGTCTAAGATGTTGAGATGTAACAGTGTTACCCTCAGAAGAGAACTACCGAGATAGTACTCTTGTAAAGATAGCTGCAAAGAGCCGTTAGGCTCCTTGCCAAAGATCGGGTTACTTGATCTCCATCACTTCAGAAGTATTCAATGGTACAGATGGACTCATTGTCAAAGATACTGCTGCGTTGGTCACATATCTGCCTTTTGCCGATGCCGGCTTGGCTTTGTTAACCGCTTCCATGAAAGTATTGAAGTTCTCTTTGATCTTGTTTTCATCAAAAGAGACTTTTCCGATACCTGCATGGATGTTACCCTTTTTGTCTACACGGAAGTTGACCTGTCCGCCTTTAGCGTTCTCAACTGCTTTGGCGACATCCATAGTCACTGTACCTGTTTTAGGGTTTGGCATCAAACCTTTCGGTCCGAGGATTCTTGCTACTTTTCCAAGTACACCCATCATATCAGGTGTAGCGATTACAGTATCAAAATCGATATTCCCTGCCTGAATCTGCTCGATAAGATCTGTAGAGCCAACGATATCTGCGCCGGCTGCTTTCGCTTCATCCGCTTTGGCATCTTTGGCAAAGACTGCCACTCTTACTTTTTTTCCTGTTCCGTGAGGAAGAACCACCGAACCTCTTACCATCTGGTCTGCATGTCTTGGATCGACATTAAGATTGAGTGCAACTTCGACAGTCTCATCAAACTTAGCTGATTTGAGCTCTTTGAGTGTCGCAACCGCTTCGTCTACACTGTACTCTTTTGCCGGGTCAATTTTTTTAAGAAGTGCTTCTCTTCTTTTACTTGTTTTTTTTGCCATGTTTTTCTCCGCTTTTTATGCTCCCACATTCTTTTCAATCATGTGGTTGTGATCACTGTGTTTAGTCGACGATCTCGACACCCATACTTCTTGCTGTACCTGCAATGATTCTTGCAGCTGCCTCTTTGTCCGTTGTGTTAAGATCCTGGATCTTTTTCTCAACGATCTCCTCAAGCTGCGCCTGAGTGATTTTCCCTACTTTATTCAAAAGCGGGTTATCTGTACCCTTTTTAAGACCTGCTGCTTTCAGGATCAGTTCACTTGCAGGAGGCTGCTTGGTTTCAAATGTAAAACTTCTGTCTGAATATACAGTGACGATGACCGGTACTTTGTACCCCATCATATCTTTTGTTTTTTCATTGAATGCTTTACAGAATTCCATAATATTTACACCACGCTGTCCGAGTGCTGGACCGACCGGCGGTGAAGGGTTCGCTGATCCGGCAGGGATCATCATTTTAAACTTTTCAGCTATCTTTTTTGCCATCTGTTCTTCCTTTGTTTGATTTGACCTGTCGGTCTTAGATTATTTTTTCTACTTGCGTATAGAGGATCTCGACCGGAGTGTTTCTTCCGAAGATCGAAACGTTCAGCTTCAGTTTACCGTGGTCGAGATCATACTCCTCGACCATACCGGTAAAGTTGGCAAACGGACCATCCACGATACGAACCATCTCCCCAGTCTCAAAGTCGACTTTCGGTCTTGGGGCAGATTTCTGCTCCATTTTGTCCAGGATCACTTTGATATCCGCATCAGTAAGAGGTGTCGGTGTCTTTTGTTCACCGATAAATCTAGATACTTTCGGCAAAGACTGGATCTTGTGCCAAAGATCAGTATCCAGGTCTATCTGTGCAAATACATAGCCTGAGTAGAGTGTTCTCTCTGTGATCCTCTTCTCACCGTTTTTTACTTCGATGACCTCTTCTGTCGGTACAACAATTCTTTCAATCTTATCTTCAATACCGTAATCTTTCGCTAACTGCTCAATACCTCTTTTGACAGCCTGTTCACTGCCTGCATATGTCTGTATTGCATACCATTGAAACGCCATGATCTATCCTATAAAACTGATGATACGATTGATGACATCAAGAGGTCAACCAATGCTAAAAAGATTGAGATGACAGTCACTACGAGAATAACTGCTAAAAATGCTTGTCTTACTTGTACTTTCGTTGGAAATATGACTTTGTGGAGCTCTGCTCTGACATCATGGATATATTTAATAAGTTTTCCCATTGTGAATACCTTTGCTATGGCAGGCCAAGAGGGACTCGAACCCCCGGCACCTGGTTTTGGAGACCAGTGCTCTACCAACTGAGCTATTGGCCTAAAGACAAAGAGCGGAAGCTTAGAGCTTCATCTCTTTATGAACAGTGTGTTTTTTACACCACTTACAGTATTTCTTGAGTGCAAGTTTTTCTGTTGTGTTTTTCTTGTTTTTGGTTGTGTGATAGTTACGTCTTGTACACTCTTCACAACCCAAATGGACGGTTTCTCTCATTGTGTTCTCCTAATAGATAAAACCTTACAGGAGGCAAAGCTCCCGCAACAGTTTATTAAGCGATGATCTTAGAGACAACACCCGCACCAACAGTTCTACCACCCTCACGGATAGCAAATCTTGTACCTTCTTCAAGTGCGATTGGTGCAATAAGTTCAACATTGATTTTAACGTTGTCGCCTGGCATAACCATTTCAGTACCTTCCTGGAGCTGAACAGAACCGGTAACGTCTGTTGTACGTACGTAGAACTGAGGTCTATAGTTGTTAAAGAATGGAGTATGTCTACCACCTTCCTCTTTAGTCAGTACGTAAACTTCCGCTTCGAACTTAGTGTGAGGAGTGATTGAGCCTGGCTTACAAAGGACCATACCTCTTTGTACATCCTCTTTCGCAGTACCACGGAGAAGAACACCACAGTTATCACCTGCTTGACCACAATCCATCTCTTTACGGAACATCTCAACACCTGTAACAGTTGTTTTTTGAGTGTCTTTGAGACCAACGATCTCAACATCATCACCAACACATACCTGACCACGGTCAACTTTACCGGTAACAACTGTACCACGACCCTGAATTGTAAAGATATCTTCGATTGGCATCAAGAAGTCTTTGTCAGTTTCACGTACAGGCTCTGGAATGTAGTTGTCTACTTCGTTCATCAGTGCGATGATTTTTTCGGACCACTCACCGAGAGTACCTGATTTTGCTTCTTCGAGTGCCTGGAATGCAGAACCTGCTACGATTGGTGTGTCATCACCCGGGAAGTCATACTCAGAAAGAAGTTCACGTACTTCCATCTCTACAAGCTCGAGCATCTCTTCTTTATCCTCTTCGTCAAGCTGATCTTCTTTGTTGAGGAATACAACGATATAAGGTACACCTACCTGCTTGGAAAGAAGGATGTGCTCTCTTGTCTGAGCCATTGGTCCGTCAGTTGCAGCGATAACGAGGATCGCACCATCCATCTGAGCAGCACCTGTAATCATGTTCTTAACGTAGTCGGCGTGACCTGGACAGTCTACGTGAGCGTAGTGTCTTGTGTCAGTTTCGTACTCTACGTGAGAAGTCGCGATTGTGATCCCTCTTTCTCTCTCTTCTGGAGCGTTATCGATCTGATCATAGTCCATAAGTGCTGTATTGTTTTTGGTTGCGAGAACCGCTGTAATCGCAGCAGTCAGTGTAGTTTTACCGTGGTCAACGTGACCGATAGTACCGATGTTAACGTGCGGTTTCGTACGTTCGAATTTTTCTTTAGCCATGCTTTTCTCCTAGCGTAAATGTTTTAAAGGCGTAATTATACCTAAATTTTCTTAGACCCCATACCCATATGGACAAAACTGTTACACGGCTGTAATACTTTTGTCCATACTGTGTTGGGTGGAGCCCATAGTGAGACTTGAACTCACGACCTCTTCCTTACCAAGGAAGTGCTCTACCCCTGAGCCATATGGGCGACTGTACCTGATGTAGTGTCTGTGTTTATTGCATCATAAACATCATGGGATATTTATAAATGAAATAAATAGTTTGGAAAGCTAGTATGTGAAGTAGTTCATTGTGTTAAGTACATAATTCACACAGCTCCCAGTTTATGGAGCGGGAGACGGGACTCGAACCCGCGACCCTCAGCTTGGAAGGCTGACGCTCTAGCCAACTGAGCTACTCCCGCGTCTTCTATGATACTTAACAAATGGTGGTGAGTGGAGGATTCGAACCTCCGAAGGCGAAAGCCAGCAGATTTACAGTCTGCCCTCGTTGGCCACTTGAGTAACTCACCACATTGTTGTTTGTCTTTACTGGTCAAACACTGATAATTATATTTCGTGGAGCTGGTGAAGGGACTTGAACCCCCGACCTGCTGATTACAAATCAGCTGCTCTAGCCAACTGAGCTACACCAGCACCATCATTCCGAGGTCTTGCACTCAAAATGGACGGGAATTATAGACAAAAAAACTTTTAATGTCAAGAGATTTTTGATCTTTTTTTAAAAAATCTCTTTTTTTCTCTCTTATGAAAATGTTGTATCCCTTGAGAAGCCAAGATAGCTTTCTATATCTTCTTCTATTTTCTCTTTGAGCCAGGCGGGTTCTACAATCAATAGATGAGGAATCCAATACTTCACCACCGAGAGTATCTCCATCCTATGGGTAATACGCACACTAAAGATCATCATCCCGTCACTGGACAAACTCTCTATCTTTTGGGTCGGAAGTGGGCGGCGTTTGAAATATTTGGCAGCAACCTTGTCGGCATAAAGCTTGACCTCAAACGGCTCTATATCGGGTTGGAACCATATCGAAAAAGCATTTTCAAGCAGCTCTTCCAACGCACTGTCTGTTACAAACGTCTCTTCGGTCAGCGTCAAATTGGCAAGATTCTTGAGATAATATTTTTTGAGTGTATCCTCATTGAGGGCGATCAGATACCAGAACCCCTCGAAGTTTGCAACCTTAAGCGGTTTGATCTTGGTAGTATATGCGGGTCTACGTTCATCATTGTAGCTGCAGTTGATCACTCTCTTTTCTCTAATAGCCTGCTCGATGCACTGAAGATCACCAAACCTGTCACTGATATCCTCGATATTGAGTTTGGTATAGATAGGGTTGAAGTCTTCATTTTTTATCTTGGAGAGAAGTTTATGCGCTTTTGTAAAGAAGCTGCCGCCGATACCTTCTGCAATCTTCTCTATGATAGCAAGCACAAGCTCCTCTTCGATCGATCTGCTTTTTTCGATCCTGTACCCCTCTTGCATCTTCCATCTCTTTTTCTCCTGATAGATAGGGAAGCTGACAAGACGTTCATTGAAATCACGCTGAATGGTTCTCGCACTGACGTTGAACTCCTCCGCAAGCTCCGTTACCGAGAGGGCTTCTCCTTCATTGAGACGGGAGAGGATAGTAATAAGCCGTGCGAGGATCTTGTCATAATCATGTCTATAGGGCATATGTCACACCTCTATGCTTGTGCTGTTTCTATGATCTCTATGATCTCTTTCTCTCTTTTCACAAAATACTCTACCAACGCTATCACCTCATCAGAGAGACCCATCACATATTCTTTAAACTTCTTATCATCAAAAAGATCATAGCTGGGCTCTTTCTGCTTCTTACGGTAAAACCGTATATTATGTTTGGAAGGTTTATACATATTTGCTTCATATAAATTATACTCGAGATCTACTGCATCACAAATTTTAAATAATTCACTATTTTTGAGTGGAATCGGCTCTTCTTTAACATAAAACTCCACACCAAGCAAAACACCTTTTTCCACATGTGTATCAATAGTCAATACACTATATGTTGCATCGGTATACTCTTTTTTTAATCCAAAACCAACCCAATTGTCCTTTTTGTATTTGTTTTCAATTGTCTCAAGTACTTTATCTTCAGGGAGTATCTTCCCAGCTTTATCGAACCAAATATCATATTTGTCCAAATATTCAAACCCTCGAAGTTGCTTACTCTCTTCCAATGCCTCTCTCAACGCTTCCCAAAACGCTTTCTCTTTTTTTGCCCACAGTCTCGGATACTCCTCGGCAATCTTTTGCATCGCCTCTACATCTTTGGGATCTCTGATCAATCTTTCCATCTCTTCCTCCATCTCTCTTGGTAGCTTATTTGTCAATTTTTTTATCAAGTTTCTATAGTGCACCAGCCCCTCTCGCAAAGATGGGATAGTCGCACTCTTTTCGATACACTCTTCAAGCCAGTTTAGGATATCGGTTTCAAACGATATAAGCGTATAGTCTTTCTCTGCTTTTAGCTTGCCTTCTGTACTCTTCTCTCCCGCCTCATATCCGGTCAGTGTCAGATAGTATAGCTTTGGCTTTTGAGTACCTTTGCATCTTTTCTCAAGTTCTTTCTTGTAATCTTTGAGTTGCCCCTCCTGATCGCCGGCATCGATCTTCATCTCAATCCCGATCTGATGCTCTTTGCTCTCTATAACAAAATCGATCCTCCTGTTGCTTTCTATATATCTTGTAAGATCTTCTCTCTTTACAGCGCACGCATCCTCATCTGGCAGATTGAGTACACTGGAGAGAAAAAGCTGCAAGAACAACTCCCCCTGCCCATGCGAACCGTTCGGGTTGAGTAGTTCATAAATGAATTTGGAGTGCGTCTCTACCTCTTTTCTCTCCATATCCAAAATAGAGAAAATGTTGAAGTTTTCACCATTGAGTCTCTTGATCGCATCGTACTTCTCGTTGAGCGTTGCGACCTGTGCGATGAGCGTTTTTATCTGTTGTTCCATCTTCTGCTTCCTCCCTTTGCTATTTGCATTTTAGCGATAGATTCCAAAATATTGACTTTCCCAGCCACCTATGATCTCCATGACTGTTTCCAAAAGTAAAGCGTTGGCAATGCCTTTTGCCTGTACCACTTTAAAGCACCGCAACTCAATCGCATATTTCAGCTCACCCTCTTGGAAGATGCCGTAGATGAT
>JALWKQ010000074.1 GCA_027081395.1 Sulfurovum sp.
TTGCAGCAGAACTTGCTCAAAGTAAATTGATACTAACAAAAGAGCAGCTTGCATACAATGTATCATCACTCTATCTGTCTATACTGGCACTTCAGGAGATGCAGCAGGCACAACACCGACATGTTGCTGCATTGAAAAGGCTGACAGAGATAGTTCGAAAAGAGGTTTCTCTTGGAAAGAAGGCAAAAATAGATCTACTCAAAGCAGAAAATGATCTTTATGGAAATATCTCATATGAAGAGACGCTTAAGAGCAATATTGCTATGACCAAGGCCTCTTTGGCAGCGCTTGTCGGGATGAAGGAGATCGATAAAATCCAGCCTATAAAGGTAAGTGTGAAGCGACCAAGCTATTCGATTGATGATCTGCTGCGTCGTGCTGACTCTCTTCATAAAGTACGGATAGCAGAGCTTAATGTAAAAAAGTCTGAAAAGATGATTCAAAAGAGTCAGTCGGCGCGCTATCCGCAGGTTTCTTTGAACTCTTACTATGGATACAACTATGGAGAAAATGATAGTTCAAACAAGTATCCCGATGATTTCAACTCTGAGAAAAACTGGCAGATCGGTATTAATGCCAAATGGACACTCTATGATTTCGGTAAAAATGATGCCACAATACAAAAAGCAAAGATTGCCAAAATGGAGGCGACATTCGAGAAGCAGCAGGTGCTTCTGGATCTTCGTAAGTCACTTATAGAAGCATATGCGAAAATGAAACAGGCATATGTAAACTATCGGGGAAATGGCAAACAGTATACTTTGGCAAGAGAGAGTGCAAAGATCGAGCAAGTACGATACCAAAGCGGTGTCTCGACCATCAATGATCTACTCTATGCAAAATCTCAGGCACAGATTGCTAAGGCGAAGCTTATAGAGAGCAAATACAATTATCAGAAAGAGAAGTTCTATATGGACTATCTGTTGGAAAAGGGAGTGAAATAATGAACAGAAAAAAAATTGTGCTGGCACTGTCGCTGGTGGTGATCGCTGTGTTACTGATAAAAGGAAAGAGTCTATTGGATGAACGCAGAGAGCAGATTAAGAAGCAGCCGATACCGAGTTCCGCTACTCTATGGATCTCTGTAGTAAAAGGGCAAGAGGGAGTGCTAAAGCAAAAGCAGTCAGCTCTTGCAGAGATTCTTTCAGACAAAAGTATCGCACTTTCAACTAAATTACCGGGTTATGTGGAGAACGTTATGGTAGAGGAGGCAACAAAGGTCAAAAAAGGTGACCTGCTGGTACGTATCGATTCGTATGAACTTCACTCAAATATTGAAGCACTTCAAAAGACACTTATTGCACAAAAGAGCGATTTTATATTGGCAAAGGAGATCTATGAGAGGAACAAAAAGCTTGTTGCTATCGGAGGCATCTCCAAAGAGAACTTCACCGCCTCCAAAGTGGCAATGGAGATGAAAGCCTCCGCATTAGAGGGCACCAAACAGAAGCTCTCCCAGTTGCAACATCAACTCACATATCTTGAGATAAGAGCTCCTTTTGACGGTGTGATTGAACGGATCTTTTTACGTAAAGGAGATCTTGCAGTTGCGGGAAAACCTATTTTGAGTATGAATAACGAGAAGCAGAAATTACTTTTCTCTTATGCTCCTTCAGTAGAGAGATCTATTAAAAAAGGGGAGGAGGTTTTGTATAACGAAAGGACAATAGGTCATGTCAAGTCGATCTATCCTGCCGCAAAAAATGGTTTGCAAGTAGCAGAAGTATCCCTGAATGAACCCCTTCCACTCCCTGTGGGAAGCTCTGTGAACGTAGATGTCGTGACAAAGGAAGCAAAAGGGTGTATCTTGCCGGATACGACAGTGGTACACAAAAAAGACGGTACTTATATTATGGTATACAAAGAGGGTAAATTTATTCCACAAAAAGTGGAGATCATGCTTTGGGTGAAAAATCGTATACTGATCAAATCCTGTCCCGCATTACCTGTCGCAAGTGCCAGTGAGACCAAACTATCCGCACTCCCTGCCTATGGTAAAGTTTCTGTGATAGGAGCAAAAGATGAGTAGTAAAGAGGGATCTCCTACCTGGGTTGAACGGTTACTTAGAAAACCGCATATCATCATATCGTTCCTTGCGCTCTTTTTGATGATGGGGATCATGGGTTATAACAAGATTCACAGAAATCTTTTCCCTAACTCTAACTACCCTGAAGTGGCAGTGGTCATCGTTCAGCCCGGTGCTTCTGCCAAAACGATGGCGAGCAACATCGCCGTGCCTATCGAAGAGGAGCTCTATGCACTCGACGAGATACGTCGAGCCTACTCCACAACTATTGATGAAGTGACAGTGATCCGGGCAGAATTTGACTATGCCAAAGATATCGATACGGCGGTCAACGATGTCACCAATGCTGTCTCCAAGATACGTGCCAAACTTCCCAAAGACATTAAAGAGCCGCAGATTATCAAGATTACCGAAGCAACCGCTCCGGTGGTGGTGCTCTCCCTCTCTGCTAAGGAGGGAAGCAGTCTTGCTCTGGAAGATATCCGAGACCTTGCAGAGGGCAGTATAAAGCATCAGCTTCTCAAGACAAAGGGGGTTGCCAATGTCGATATCTTTGGCGGATATGCAAAAGAGTTGCAGATCATTATAGATAAAGCCAAGTTAGATGATTACCATCTTTCACTCGCAGAGGTGATTGCAGCGCTGCAAAAAAATGATAATGATTATGCCGTAGGGTTCATAACGAACGAGGAGCACCGATATCTGCTGATGTCCAAAGGAAAACGGGATCAGGTCGATAAGATAAAAGCACTTAGTATCACACCGGATGTGAAGCTCAGTGATGTAGCGAAGGTCTACTTCGGACACTACGAAAACAGTGCCGCATATTTCGGTAACGGGAAGCCTGCCATTGCCATAGCGGTACAGCGTGCACTCTCTGCCGATGTCATCAGCACCATAGAAAAAGTAGAAGCAAAGGTTCAAGAGTTTAAAAAGCGTTATCCCAATATTAGCTTTGAGATCAGCGATACCCAGAAAGATACGATCGAGCAGAGTACGACCAATATGTTTGAATCGCTCAGGGATGCCATTGTGATGTCCACGATCGTTGTCTTTCTCTTTTTGGCGAGTTTCCGTCAGATACTCGTGGTGCTGGTAACCATTCCGCTGGTGTATGCCTCTACAGTGGCACTCATGTGGCTGGTGGGGATAGAGTTCAATGTTGTCACACTCACGGCGATTATCCTTGCACTCGGGCTGCTGCTTGACGATACAGTGGTGGTGATGGAGAATATCGAACGGCACTATCGGGAGCTTGGAAAGGAGATCCATGCGGCGGTCTTTGACGGCACGAAGGAGATCATGTTCGCCGACCTCTCCGGTACGGTTACAACAATGATTGCGCTTGCACCCATGCTCTTTGTCGGGGGATACCCCCAGACGGTCTTCGCACCGCTGGTAGGCACACTGCTCTTGGCACTGGTGGCGTCCTATGTCATCTCTATTGTTGCCGTGCCGCTGCTCTCTTTGTATATTTTGGCACTGGATAATCCAACACTGCTGAAGGTGGAATCATTTTTTCATTCAATTATCGGTAGAGCCAATGATATGATTCAGGGCTTTTTTGCGAACATTGTACGTGCTGTAACCGCTTCAAAAGTGTTGGGTTTTATTTCGTTTTTTGTTTTGATAGCACTTTTTGTTACATCGATCAAGTTTGTGATGCCCACCGTCGGTCAGGAGCTTATGCCGCCGATGGATACGGGAGCAGTCAACATCCGCATCACCACCGATGCGAACCTTCCCATAGAGAAGAGTGAAGCGATTATGAAGCAGGTATCGAACATCATCAAAGAGGAGAATAAGCTGCTTCGCGCATCGGGAAGCATCGGCTCGGAAGCAAGTGTGATGAGTATCGGTACAGGAAGCGGTACAGACCACCTCCTGATCGTGGCGACCTATGTGGACAGGCACCATAGGAAGGCAACCATTTGGGATATTTCGCGCGATCTTCGCAAAAAGATAGCGAAGATCCCCCATGTGAAGTACCTTGAAGTAACGCCATACGGCTCCACACCGCTTTCAAGCATCCGTGCAGCAGTCGATGCGACACTGAGCAGTGATTCACTCGATCCGCTTCTTGAAGCCGGTAAAAAGGTGGAAAAGGCACTCTCCCACACACAGGGTGTCGTATCGACGGCTACGACCTGGGATAAAGACAAAGTGATCTACGATCTTAAAGTGGATGAAGCCGAAGCGATGCAGTACGGCCTCAAGCGTGCCGATGTAGTAGCACAGCTGCAGCTGGCACTGCGTGGGGCACCGGTAGCGACATTTGCACGTGTCAACAGTACAGATTATACTGTTCGTGTATGGCTGCCCAAAGATCAACGTGATTGGTTTGGTACGTTGATGCAGATGCTGATCGATACCCCCAAAGGGAAAATTCCGCTTAACAAGATCGCTTCACTCGCTTCGCACAAGGAGCCGAGCTTGATTACAAGAGATGGATTGCAGTATACTCTTGAAGTGTACGGCGATAGAGAGAAGGCAGCGATCTCTCACATCATGGCAAACTTTGAGAAACAGTTGTCTTCTGTGGAGCTTCCACCCAATGTCACGCTGGAACAGACAGGGGAGATCAAGCAGTTCAAGGAATCAGCAGAGCGGATGATAGGTGCGATTATTACGGCAGTTGTACTTATTTTCTTATCCCTTATAGTACTCTT
>JALWKQ010000075.1 GCA_027081395.1 Sulfurovum sp.
GTTTTTTAAGTGTCGCCTTGATGCGTCTTGTGCCATAAGTCTTGCAACTGCTTTCAAATATCTCTTCAACCAGTTGGAGCAGATGCGGATCTTCGGCTCGCGAACCGTGTTTGCACCAATGATAATAACCATTTCTGGAAACCTTCAAGGTCGAACACATAGCTATGATGGGAAACTCTGTGCGATGTTCGGCTATCCACGCGTACTTCACATGGTTTCCTTTGCGAAGTACGCTGTCGCCTTTTTTAGAATATCTCGCTCCATTTTTACTTTAGCGAGTTCTTTTTTCAATCTCTTGAGTTCCGACTCGAGGTCATTGGTCTCTTTGTGTGTGATTATTCCATGCTCTTTTTTATACTTATTCACCCACCCATAGAGGGTTTTTGGATAGATACCAAGCTCTTTGGCTATCTCATGGATACTTCTATCATCATTCAGTGCCAGCTCGATAGCTGATTGTCTGAAATCTTCAGGATATGCGTTTCTCTTTCCTCCTCTTGGCATACAACTCTCCTTCTTTATTTTCTGTCATTTTAGTAGAATTTCTTTGTACCATATATTGTAGCCAGATCATACCGACTATGTCACCACCAACCCACACTACAACGAAGCGACCTACAACCGCTACTTCCATACCGATGCACTAGGAAGCATCACAGCTATCACAGATGACAAAGGCAAAGTAGTAGAGAGACGAAGCTATGAGCCCTTCGGGAAGATACGGGCGATGGACTACGGTATCAACAACAATACCTTAGCAGACATCACCACTCAAACCACCAGAGCCTTCACCGGACACGAACAGATCGCAGAGCTGCCCGGACTGATACACATGAACGCCAGACTCTATGACTCTGAGATAGGCAGGTTCCTCAGCGCAGATACCATCATCCAAGACCCGCACGACTCTCAGGCTTACAATAGATACTCTTATGTAAGAAACAATCCGCTGGTCTATACGGATCCTAGCGGGCATAGCTGGTTTAGTAAGTTGTGGAAGAAGATTAAGAGGCATATTGCTACAATAGTAGCCATAGTGGTCGTCGTTGTTGTGACTATTTATGCGCCTGAATTGTTGATTAAAGCTTTTGGAACCGTGTTGGCTGACGGTACGACGGTGAGTGCTTTTGGGGTTATAGGGACAGGAAGCACAGGTGTAGCTTTAACAACACTAGGGGGCGCTACTGTCGGGGCGATAGCTGGTTTCTCTGCCGGCTTTTTTGGCTCACTTGCGGGAGGAGCCAGTCTTGGAGATGCCGTTGAACTTGGTTTGAAAGCAGCCTTTGCCGGAGCTTTAACGGGAGGCATAGGTGCACATTATGGAAATACTTGGAATCTAGAAAGGGTTGCCATGCATGGTCTAGGTGGAGGTGCTGGTTCTGAAGTAATGGGAGGTTCATTTAAAGATGGATTTAAACTCTCAGCAGCACTAGCATTGGTTACTTGGGGCGCTATGGAGATGAGGAAATATGAGATTGCTAGTTCTAAGAAGTATAGTTATGATATCAATGGCAAAAGGTTTTATCCGAATGCATCAGGGAAAAGCGTAGGTTTCAGAGGAGATGGGTTTAAGCTTGGAGGAGGAAGAGTTCCTTCTGGATTTAAAGGTAATATGAAGGCACTAAATAGGTTATACAGAAGTCCACTTGGCGGAGTTCAAGGTGGACTTGGTCAAATAAAAGGTTTGGGCGACTACTTGCCAGGTTCATTTTACGATCATGTGGTTGAAGCCTTTGCTGGTCCTCACGATTTTTTAAATCATGGCTATTGGTATGATGCTTTGGGTAATGCAAAACAATTGACAGGTTTTGCTGGCTTATTCGGAGAAGCATTAAATTATACTAATGTACTTATAGCTTCACCGATCGTTGCATCGTCAGTCATTCAACCTTATGACTATCTTATTGGTTTTGAGAGGAGTATTCGATGAAACTGTTAATAATAAGCAGTCTTTTATTTGTTTTGAGTGCTTGTAGCATGTTGCCGCCATCGGCTGAAGAGTTTAGAAAGGTCATGGATAGAGAGATAGGCATGAATATTAAGAGTGATTATTTTTATAATACAAAATATAAAATAATTGAAACTAGAGGAAATAGACGTCTGTATTATACTAAATCATATAACTATAGTACAAAAGCAGAATGTGAAGTAGTTTATATTGTGAATATGCAAGATATTATTGTAGGGTATAAAATATTAACACCAAGGACATGTAAAATAGGAATTTCGCCTGTATGGTAGTTTCTTTGCCATATCAGTCTCTGCGGATGGGGCTCAAAGGAGCTGTCTTTGGAGCTATCGGTGCAGGGGTTGCCAATGTCATCGGCACTGCATGGGGAGGAAGTACCAATGTTGACAAAGATTACTCAATTGTCGTATAATAAAATAAATAATATACGACTAAGGAGTAGAAAATGGCTTCTAAAATAACGCTTTATTCAGACAAGGAGCTCATAGAGCAGATCAAAGCCTATGCAAAAACACACAATACATCGGTCTCTAAAATCGTTAATACCTTTTTTGTCAACTTGTTGCAGACACAAGACCCCGGCAACAGAAAAAGCAAAATAACTGACAGGCTTCAAGGCAAGCTGAAGGGCAAACAGATTGATGAGAAACAGTACCGAAAATATTTGGAAGAAAAGTATTTATGAAGGTATTGCTGGATACCAATGTGGTGCTTGATCTGCTTTTGGCGCGTAAGCCTTTTGTGGATGAGGCAAGAGCCATTTTTGTTTTGGTGGAAAACCAAGAGATAGAGGGGTACCTCTGCGCCACTTCAGTGACAACGCTGCACTATCTTATCGAAAAAGGGACAGACAAAACAGAAGCGGATGAGATCATCGGGATGCTGTTGGGGCTTTTTGGGGTTGCGCCTGTGACACATGAGGTTTTGTCTGATGCATCTGTCCGTAATGGCGGTGACTATGAGGACAGCGTCATCTACACATCAGCCGAGAGAATGCATCTCGATTTTATCATTACTAGGGACAAGAAAGGATTTTCATCCTCTCGGATTTCAGTCTTGAGTCCTAAAGCATTTTTGGCACTCTTTGAAACGAAATCGACAGGTATGCTATAGCAACTTTTTAGCCCTCTCCTGCTATAGTTGGGGCATGAAACGATTTGTACTGCTCTATTTTCTCTTTTTGGGGCTGTTGTTCGGGCTCTTTTATGCGCCGACTTCTGTGGTCTCGACACTGCTCAATGAGGGGCAGACCAGGCTGACGCTTTGGGGCTTGTCGCTTTTTCTCGATCCTGGGCAGCTCAAAGGGATCGATATCTGGATCAACCCTCACTACAAGATCTACATCTCTCAGGCATGCAACGGGATGATCCCCATTCTCTTTCTTTTCGCGGCGATACTGGCATATCCCGCGACGCTTTGGCACAAGATAGTCTGGATGCTCATCGCATATCTGCTCTACTCGGCCATCAATGTCGTAAGGCTTCTTTGGGTAGTCTATGCGACGACACATGGCAGAGGACAGGCGGAGTTCTGGTGGTCACACGATATCGTAGGCAATATGATGCTGATGGTCACAGGACTGCTGCTCTTTGTCGCCTATATCAAGACAGGAAGAAAAGGCAGTTAGCCTATCCTACAGGTTGGTGATCCTGAAGTGCCAGTAGTTTGAGGAGTGTTCCCCTTTGAGCTTGACCTCGTTGACCACGGCGGAAGGGCCGGGGACATCCGGAGGCGGCACTATGACGATCTCTTCGGGGATGAAGATCTCCCGCTCCTCTTTCTTGAGGATCTCTCGGCTTTTAAGCTCCTTGATCTTGACACGTTCTCTCTCCAGCAGGTCGTAGGCACTCTTCTTCTCTTTGTGGTGGCGCAGTACCTCCCGGCTGAGAAAAAGTGAGTCGCTCAGTGCTCTTTTGTTGCGCTCTGAGATATAGATGATCTGTTCACGGTTACTCGAATGGATCTTGAGGACATAGATGATCGATACAGAGATGATCAATACCGAAACAAGGATCTCGATGATGGTAAATGCCGGACGCAGGGCGCTGTTTGCAGTCGTTTTCAATAGTAGTCTCCGCTGTCTGAGACGAGCCGGGTGTAGCGCAACCAGTAGGCTTTGGCATCCTCCAGCGTCTCAAAGGCTTTGGGCTCACCGAAATATGCAGGCAGGAAGTAGACCTTCTCTTTCTGTTTGAGAATAAGCTGTGTCGTACTCCCGTTGTCGTAGAAGTCCATCACAAGACAGATCGGCTTGTCCTGATACCTGCCATACTCTACAGGCTGGAGGTCATCCTCTTTGTCAAGCGTATAGACAACGGTGTCAGTGAGGTCTATAGCGTTTTTGTAAGGCTGGAACTTGGCACCTATATCTTTGCGCAGATAGCAGCTTTTGCACTTGTTGACACAGAGCAGTGTGGCATGCCCGCTAAATGCCTCTGTATGGGGTATCGTGGATTTGAGATTGAGCGGGGTGAGGGCTTTGGGCTTGGATCTGTTGATCTCAAAGTCCGAAAATCCAAAATAGTAGACCAGAGAGACGATCAGGATGACAATCAGCAGCTCGATGAGTGTAAATGCCTTCCGGATGGTGATCTTCTCTCTGCGGTACATCGGGTATTATTTGTTACACTGGCTAAAGAGGATATCCTTGCCGCTCTCTTCGCCGCCCTCTTTTCTGTCAGCCGCATAGGAGATGA
>JALWKQ010000076.1 GCA_027081395.1 Sulfurovum sp.
ATCGCAGATGCGTGAGAGGGTCAAAGAGTTGCGTCGCCTCTTTCCCAATGCTGTCTACATCAACAACCATACCGGCAGTACCTTTACGAGCAACTACAGGGCGATGAAACAGCTCTATGATCTTCTCAAAGCAGAGGGCTTTGTCTTTGTAGACAGCTTTACCGTAGGCTCATCAAAGGTCAAAAAGATCGCCCATGAGGAGGGGGATGCCTATGTACGGCGGGATATCTTCATCGACAACAGGCAGGATATCGGCTATATACATAATCAACTCAAAAAGGCTGTCAAGGTTGCAGAGAAAAACGGCTATGCCATCGCTATCGGGCATCCGCACAAAAGTACCATAAAAGCACTCAAAGAGGCTAAGCCGATCTTAAAAGATGTCGATGTAGTCTATATAGATGAGATATACAAAAGGGAGTAGGCGATGAGAGGGATAGTGATAGCGGTCGTGATCGGTCTGGCATTTTTCGCGCTGGCACTGCTGGGCTTTACGATGCAGCATGCTACACTGATAGGGCTTGTCGCATTTCTCGTGACACTCTGGACCAATGAGGCGATGCCGCTTGGTGCTGTCTCTATTTTGCCGATCCTTCTCTTCCCCATATTCGGCATCCTCGATACCTCTTCTGTGACCGCAAATTACTCCAAGTCGATCATCTTTCTCTTTCTTGGGGGATTTATGCTTGCTATTGCGATCGAAAAGACCGGATTACACCGCTACTTTTCCGCAAAACTGCTGAGCTTTTTCCCCAAGAGTGCCAGAGGTATCATCTATGCACTTGCGGTTACGTCAGCACTGCTCAGTTCGATCCTCTCCAACACGACCATTACACTGATGCTGATGCCCATAGCACTCTATTTGAGTGAAAATATCAGACTCAAAGTCCGGTTTTTGCTGGCTACAGCGTATGGTGCGAGTGTAGGGGGTATCCTCACTCCCATAGGGACAGCACCCAACTTGATCCTGCTTGGTTTCCTCGAAGAGCATCACCTGCCTACCTTCGCATTTGGGGAATGGATGCTTTTTATGACACCTGTAGTGGCATTGATGCTTTTGATCATACCCTATCTGCTTGCACGCGGTGTGACGCAGGAGAGTGTAGAAGAGATCTCTCATGATGTACCCTCACTGACGCGATCACAGAAGCGTTTGTATGCCATTATCGTTCTGCTTTCAGTGTTGCTCATAGCCAATACTTTTGTCAAACAGCTCTACGGATACGCTATGGATGAGAAGTTGATCTTGCTTGGCTTTGGTCTCTTGATGTTTGTGCCAAAGATTGGTTTTCTTGAGTGGGAGGATACCCGCAGTATGCCGTATGAGATCATTTTTCTTTTTGGTGCGGGATTTAGTATCGCTGCAGCGTTTGGGGCGACGGGGCTGGCGGCTGAGATCGCCCACAAGCTCGCTTTTATCTCGGAGTTGCCTTTCTTCTGGATGTTAGTGGTTGTGGCACTCTTTGTGACATTCTCTACCGAAGTGACGAGCAATACGGCACTGACATCCATAGCGATCCCTATCTTTTATGAATTTAGCAAAAACATGCCGCAGATGGAAGGTACGATCCTGCTGATGGTAGCGACTGTCGCGGCAAGTTATGCTTTCATGCTGCCTATCGCTACACCACCAAATGCTATTGTCATGAGCTCACGCGTGATCAGTATCAAAGAGATGGCGACGATAGGTTTGAAACTCAACTTTATCGGCATTACGGTTCTGTCGTTGGTTGCCTATTTCATCTGGCCATATCTCTTTTGATATGACAATTTGTCATATTTTTCTCTTTCCTCTCTTTTAAGTGAGTAAAATATATCAAAAAAGAGGGAGATATGATGAGCCATACCGTACCCTTTGAGATCCCTGCACTGCAGGCGATGAAGAAGTATCCCGAGACACTCTTTTACAAAGGTGATCTCTCCTTGCTTGAGCGTCCCAAAGTCTCTATCGTAGGGAGCAGAAATATCAGCGACTATACCAGAGCGATGACCTATCAGCTATCAAAGGCACTTGCGAAGCGCGGTGTCTGTGTCGTCAGCGGTGCGGCGATGGGGGTGGATGCAGCGGCGCACAGCGGGGCAGGTGCGGACAATACGATCGCTGTGATGGGCAATGGTCTGGACATACGCTATCCCGCGATCAATCAAAAGTTGATCGAGCAGATCGAGCAGAGGGGGTTGGTGCTCTCTCAGTTTGTGGACGGATTTCGTGCGACCGGGTGGAGCTTTGTTGTGCGCAATGAAGTGGTCGTAGCGCTTGGCGACATCCTTGTGGTGACCCAGGCAGAGATAGAGAGCGGGTCAATGCGTTCAGTTGCGTTTGCCCAAAAGATGGGCAAGGAGATCTGGGTATTGCCCCACAGACTGACTGAGAGCAGCGGCACCAACAGGCTGCTGCATGATGGTGAGGCTAAGGCGATCTATGATATCGAGGCATTCGCGGCACGCTTTGGTGTATCGGCAAACAGTGAGATACCCAAAGATGCATTCTTTTATTTCTGTCAGGGGGTACCGACGCTCGATGAAGCGATAGAGAGATATGCAGACCGGGTCTATGAAGCAGAGCTTGAGGGAACCATCCGTATTGAGAATGGCAAAGTGCTTCTCAATTAGTCTGCTCTGATCAGTTTTGTCGGATAGGTATTGATGTTGCGCTTCTCGGAGATGCCGGCTGCAGCTTTGGCGACTTCGACTCTGGCAACCTCTTTGGCGATTTTGGCGAGCATGTTGGCTTTGATCACTTCGATATGTGCCAGATAGGAGGAGATATTGGCCGTGGCATCGGCTTCTGTCTTTTCGAGATTTTTCAGCTCTTCGGGCGTAGGTGTATGTGGCTTGAGTCTCATCGATGAGCGCGCGATCTCTATCGTCGCAACAGCTTTGGCGACTTCGGCATTGGCAACCGCCTGTGCGATCTGTACGGCACTGGCATTTTTGGCGATGATGAGCGCCTGCTTTGGGTAGGCAAGTTGCTGCAGGGGTGTGTGTTTGCCAAGCTCTGCACTATGGGCACTTTCGACGATCTGCTTGGTTGCCGAGGCTTTGGCGAGCTCTACGGAGCTGATCGCTTTGGCAATGCGTTTGAGAACATCATCTTCAAGTGTTTTGGAAGGGGTACCTGATTCGAGTTCATCCAATGCTTTGGAGATCGCTGCCATTGCCTCCGCCTTGGTGATTTCGACACGGGATGTCTCTTTTGCGATGACGGCAATCGCATCTGTCTCTATGACCTTTGCGGCATCAGAGAGCGTCTGCTGCTGCGGATGTGCTTCAACCGTCTGTAGAAATTTATTGAGTGACTGCATCGCTTGCAGGCGTGCGTTTTCAACTTTGATGATTTCGCTACGGAGATCGTTTTGGAGTGTGTCTGAAGCCTCGAGAGAGAGTGCAAAGAGAAGTATCAGCAGATATCTCATAAAGAATCCTTCATAGTGGGATGGTTTCTCTATTATATAGGAATATCTATAAAACTAATAATTCTTCACTCTCTAAATGAAAAAAGATGATGAAAGGTGGCACTTTTGTGTCACCTTTTGTCTATTTGCTGCTGTTGCTTTCCGCTTTGGCAGGGGTAGATGCGTTATTGTCAGCTTTTGCTTTTTTTGGGGCGGAGAGTTGTGCGATGAGATCTTCGAGTGCAGCCTCAGGGAGCATACCGGCCTGTACGAACTGAACGCTTCCTGTTGTATCCATAGCGACAAGGAATGGGATAGAGCCTCTCCACTGTGCACGTTGCGCGATATAGTCGACGAGCATGCCTGCATCACGGTCAGAGACGACAGTATAGTTCATCCCTTTTTGCTTGGCAAACTCCCGAAGCTGATCGGTTGTGTATCCCTGCACTTCGATCGCGATCACGGCAAGTTTGTCTTTATATTTTTTCTGCAGGTTGATCAGATGGGGGATCGATGCAAGACAGGGCGGGCAGTTGTGTCCGAAGAACTCGAGAAAGACAACTTTCCCTTTGACCCCTTCGATATCCAGACCGTTGTCGGTACCTTTGACTGTGTAGCTTTTGCCATTGATATCGGTGATTTTCATCGTAGGGTACTGTACGGCAGATTGTGCCTGTGAAACTGTAAGAAGTGAGAGTAGAAGCAGTGCTGCCAAACTGAATTTTTTGATCATATTGTCAAGCCTTTTCTTTTTGTTTGTATTATACCAAACCATTATGTAATAATCGTGTAGTATTTAGATTAGAATACGCTGTTTTCAAAGAGCATCCGAAATGAAAAAGGAGGAAAATATTTAAAAGGAGACCTGAATTCTATTGGGGGAGGAGAGATCAGGAATGTTTATTATTGGATGCTCTTGTAACCGTATGGTAGTTGATCAAGGTTAACCGAATACTAATATAGTAGAATTAGAAATTAGAAATTAGAAATCAGGAAATAAATATGTTGAGAAATGTGTTATTGATACTGGGTGCCGGTGTTACGCTGTTGCAAGCAGAGGTCCAACTAGCACAGAAGATCGGGCAGATGTTGATGATGGGGTTTCATGGTACCTCTGCCAAGCCGGGTTCACAGATATGCAGAGATATCAGGAGGTACAACCTTGGTGCGGTGATCCTTTTTGATTATAACCCCGTTGATAAAAGCAAGCCCAAAAATATCGCTTCCAAAGC
>JALWKQ010000077.1 GCA_027081395.1 Sulfurovum sp.
ATGATCAGGAGAAAAAGCTCATTGCCCAACTCCAGGAGATGCTCAAACGCAAAGTGATTCTCGTACACTTGAATGTCAGCAAAACCGGCTCCCGATTCGACGGATCGATGAAAGATATCAATGAGACTCTCCAGACACAAAAAGCGATGCAGCTCTCGATGCAGGGCTTTACCTTTGATGGAGATATGGATCATGGCAGACTCAAAGAGATGCGAGAGAACCTGAAGCAGCTCAGCATCCATGATAGCGAAGGGCTGAAGATGACTATGGCGGGTCTCCATACCGACTATATCGTTACAGGGAAGACACCCTACGACTATACGCTCGACTACACCATAGAGAGGATGGCGATCGCCAAGAAACAGAAGCTGAAAATGCAGATGCATGATATCCGTGTCGATTCACTCTCCCACAACCAAAGCGGTCTGCTCTATACCGAAGCGAAAGCCGTAGCCAAAACGCTCTCCTTTACCGCACAAAACCGTACAGTCGCGTTGGAGGATATCCTGCTGGAGGTCAAGGCGGATCATCTCGATATCCAGGCACTTGAGATCCTGCAAAACACGCCTGAAACGAATCAGGATACGATCGACAAAGCACTCAAGCAGCTGCTCTCAAAGGGAGTGGTATTTGAGATACCCAACTTCTCCATCGCCCATATCCGCAAGGAGAACCAGACCCTGCAGGGCTTGACAATGCATGCGAAATTCAAGATCGACAAAGGCTTTGACCCTGCCGCTGCGCGCCGATCTCCGCTTGCGGTACTTGACAAGATCGCTGCCGAGATGGATATAGCCCTTTCCAACGACCTTTTTGCTATGATCGCACAGCAGCCCCAGGCGATGATGATGCTGATGCTCTTCCCTCCCCAAGACCTAAACGGCAAAAAGCACTACATCATCAAGCTTCAAAAAGGCACATTGACCCTCAACGGCAGAGCGATCCAATAGCGGATTCCTGCATCAGAAGAGTGTCGGCTCATCGATCACACCGACACGGAAACTCCGGCGGTGGATTGCACAGCGTCCATACTTGAGCAACGCCTCGATATGCGCTTTGGTGCCATACCCCTTGTGGTGTTCAAAGCCATACTGCGGATAGGAAGCCGCCATCTGGATCATCTCCCTGTCCCGGGTCACTTTGGCAAGGATACTTGCCGCACTCACCTCCCTGACCTTGGTATCAGCTTTGACCATCGTCTCTATCCCGTCCACCCCAAACGTTGCATTGCCGTCAAAGAGATATCTCGCATCCGGCAGCTTCTCTTTGATGATCAGCAGCCCCCGCCGCATACAGTGTGACAACCCGTCTCCATCTATCTCTTCGGGAGAGAAACGCACGATACAGTAGTGCGAATGGGCGATGATCTTGGCATAGAGCTTCTCACGCTTCTCCTCAGTCAACAGCTTCGAGTCTGTCAACCCGTGCAAACGCTTTTTGAGGATCACCCCCGCCATCACCAACGGCCCAGCCAGTGGCCCCCTCCCCGCCTCATCGATGCCGCAGAGTGGTCGATCATCCATGTAGCAACTCCAAAAACGCTTCACCATACCGCTCGAATTTGACCTCTCCGATGCCGTGCACCTCAAGCATCTCCTCTTTGGTGGAGGGTTGTTTGGCGCTGAGGTCTTTGAGTGTCTTGTCTGAGAAGACGATATAGGGAGGGATGCCGTTTTCGGATGCGATCTGGCTGCGCAGCTGTTTGAGTTTGTCATAGATCTCGACATCGTAGTCATCAAAGTAGGTCACTTTACGCTTGGGTGCGCTTTTCTCTATGCGCAGGCGCTCCTCTCTGATCGTCACAGGCTCTGTGCCTTTGAGTACCTCTATCCCAAAAGCGGTCAATTTGTAAACCTTGAACTCCCCTATCTGTAAAGCACCCATCTCCAGCAGTTTGTCAGCGATACTCAGCCACTGTGCCTTGCTGTAGTCGCTGCCGATACCGTAGACACTGAGCGCATCATGCCCGTTTTGGAGGATGCGCTGCTCTTTGCTGCCTCTGAGGATGTCAACCACATAGTGCAGACCAAAACGCTGCTCGGTACGCAAGATAGCAGAGAGGAGTTTGCGTGCATCTGTCGTGATGTCAACCTTGTTTCTCTCCGGTGTCAGGCAGTTGTCACACTTCTCTTTACATGGCTCGATACGGTCGTCAAAATAGGCAGCGATGCTCTGGTGCCGGCACCCCTCGCCATTGGCGAAGCGTACCATACTCTCCAGCTTGTTAAAGGCATGTGCCTTGTAGGGGGTCTCGGGCAGGGCTTCGATAAACATCTTCTGCTGCACGATATCCTGCGCGGAGAAGAGCAGCAGTGTCTCGGACTCCAGCCCGTCACGTCCCGCCCGTCCGATCTCCTGATAGTAGTTCTCTATCGTTTTGGGCAGTGTCATGTGTACAACAAAACGGATATTGGATTTGTCTATGCCCATCCCAAAAGCAATGGTGGCAACCACCACCTGCACCTTGTCTGCGACAAAATCCCCATAGGTACAGTTCTTCTCCTCCGTGCTCAGCCCCGCATGATAGGCGCGTGCTTCGATCCCTTTGCCCTGCAGGAAATGTGCCACCGATTCAGTAGATTTGCGTGAGAGTGTATAGATGATGCCCGACTCCCCCTCATGCTGCTGCAAAAAATCCAGCAGCTGATCCCGCCCGTCTTTGATGCGGTGTCTGGCATGGATCGTCAGGTTTTCACGAAAAAGCGAACCGCGTACACGTTTGGGAGCGCGCAGTCCGAGGTTGGCAGCGATATCCTCTTCGACCGCCTGTGTCGCTGTCGCGGTAAACGCGGCGATAGGTGTCTGGGGAAACGCTCTTTTTAGCAGATCGAGACGGCGGTAGTTCTCCCGGAACTCATGTCCCCACTCACTCACACAGTGTGCCTCGTCTATCACAAAAAAATTGATCTTAAGTCGGTGCAGCAGTGAGAGGAAATAGCTGTTTGTCAGCCTCTCGGGGGCAACATAGAGCAGCTTGATCTCTCCACGCTCCAGAGCCTCCTCTATCCGGCGGCTCTCCTCTTGGTCCTGCATCGAGGAGAGCATCGCCGCACTGATCCCGTTGGCACGCAGTGCCACAACCTGATCATGCATCAGTGCTAGCAGCGGTGAAACCACCACCGTCACCCCATCCATCAGCAGTGTAGGCAGCTGATAGCAGAGCGATTTTCCCCCGCCGGTAGGCAGGATCATCAATACATCCTCACCCTCCAGGATCGCATCGACGACCTCCTCTTGCAGCGGTCTAAATGCCTTGTGTCCGAAATATCTCTCAAGAATCTGTCGTTTACTCATACCGAAAGTGTACCAAGTTCCTCCTATAGCAAACGCAACCTATGTCAAATTGTCATATTTTTCATTAACAAAAAAAAGATATAATACTATAAAAAATAATAAACCATTAGGAAACCTATGCACTATATCACATCACTTTTTTTGTTCTTATTCTTACTTTTTGCCAATGGATGTACAGGCAAATCTCAATATCAACTCTTACAGACAGCAAAGCCTATTGAAGCCAAGCATGTCAGTGCCGCAAGTATCGAATATAAAATTCTGCCTCAGGACAGACTCAAAGTAATACTCTACAAAGATCCCGGACAGATCGGGATGGAACAGGCACAAAAGATCGGTGACAACATCAATCCGGATGGTATTTTGGTCAATGCAAAAGGCTATATCAAACTGCCGCTTATCGGCAAGATCAAAGTATCCGGTCTCACGCAGACACAGGCAGCCGACAAGATCGAAAAAGCCTATCGGCAATACCTGACGGAGCCTTCTGTCTATGTCGAGATCATGAACAAACGTATCATCGTACTCGGTGAAGTACATAAGCAGGGTGTAGTCAAACTCGATAAAGAGAAGATGACCCTTTTTGAGGCACTTGGCTTTGCTGGTGGGCTGACAGATGATGCTGTACGAAACAGTGTCATTATCATGTCACATATACCACACAAAGGACTTGCTATACGCAAAGTCGACCTGACCAACTTTGACAAAATGAACTATGCCAGCCTGATGCTGCGCCCCAATGACATTGTCTATGTCAAACCAAACAAATGGAAAGAGTTCAAGGTCAATGCCGGCAACTATACCTCACCGTTTGCGACCATTTCCAAGATCGCTTCACCGTTTGTCACGCTCAAATATCTCAAAGATTAGGTAGAAAAATGACGCTTCGCTCCCCGCTCAAGATCTTTTTTGCTGTTGAGCGCGCACTCTTTTTGCGTGAAATGGATATGAAATTCAGTACAGGAAAATCGGGTCTCTTTTGGACATTTTTTGAGCCCTTTTTTCAAGTATTAATATTTGTTGCTCTTCATGTTGCCATCAAATCTTATGTTGGAACACATGGTATAGGAACACATTATGACCTGATTGTCTTTATGGCATCCGGATTTATCTCCTATAATCTTTTTAAAAATATACTTTCATCATCTCTTGGTACTTTTAAAGCAAATAAAGCATTATTTATCTATAAACAAGTAAAACCAATAGATACTCTTTTAGCCCGAGTATTAGTCAACCTTTTTTTAACCATTATTGTTTATATTCTCTTTCTGTTTTTTGGTTTTATGCTTGGATTTGATAATCTCCTGCCAAAAAATCCT
>JALWKQ010000078.1:0-2953 GCA_027081395.1 Sulfurovum sp.
AGCAGCTTTTTGCCAAGAAGTTTGAGCGTAAACTGAAGAATTCCTACTTTGACAAACTCAAGTTTTACTCTGACCAGAAGGTGGTACTCAAAGGGCAAAAAAAAGTCAAAAAGAACCGTATCAAACTTTACAGCCAGATCATTGGGAAAGATGATGTCTATGATGTCGTATATAAGTTTTACAAAGATAAAAAGAGCAATGACTGGAAGATCTATGATGTAGATATCGCCAAGGTGAGTATGATCCAGACCTATCGCAAACAGTTTGCAGATTTTCTCAGACACAAATCGATCGATGAGTTGATCAAAACGATCTAAATGTACAGATATTACCGTAAGCTGATCGTAACCTATCCGAAGTATCTCCTTGCGGGGGTCGTTCTCTTTTTATTAGCATTTGGCTACTATGCGACCAAGCTCGAAATCGATGCTTCTGCCGAGACACTGCTGCTTGAAGATGATCCTGATCTTGCATTTACCCGAGAGGTGAATCAGCACTTCAATACGGAGAATATGCTGGTGGTCGCTTACACACCGCGTCAGCCGCTTCTCTCAGCCGATACGCGAAAAACCATCTCTCAGATAAGCAGTGAAATCGAGAAACTGCCGTTGGTAGAGTCTGTCGATTCGATCCTGACCGTACCGCTGCTCTTCTCTCCCCCGATGCCACTGAAAGATCTGGTGGATGAAGTACATACACTGCAGAATTCACATCCCGATATGGCGTTGGTCAAAAAGGAGTTTCTGACCAACCCTCTCTACAAAGGGCGTCTTGTCAGCAAGGATTTTACTACCACTGCAATACTGATCAATCTCAAAAAAGACAAGCGTTATACGGAGCTTCTCAACAAACGTAATACCTTGCGCAAAAAAAAGCGTCAATTCGGTCTGAATCCATTGGAAGAAAAAGAGCTTGATGAAGTGACCAAGAGATTCAAGCAGCACCGTGACAAAATGCGACAGAAAGAAGAGGAGAATGTGGCACAGATACGTGCTATATTGCAAAAATACAAGCAAAGCGGTAGACTTTTTCTTGGCGGTGTGAGTATGATTGCCAGTGATATCGTACATTACGTCAAGAGTGACCTTCTGGTTTACGGTACGACACTGATCCTGCTGCTGATGTTGATACTCTGGGCGGTATTTAGAGAGTTGCGATGGGTGGTGATACCGGTAGTGATCAGTGCGATGGCTGTCTTGGCGATCACAAGTGCTTTGGGCTTTTTCGGCTGGGAGATTACTGTGATCTCTTCCAATTTTATTGCCCTGCAGTTGATCATTACCCTCTCGATCATTTTGCATCTGATCGTACGCTATCGTGAACTTGTTATTGAAAAGCCGGAGTGGTCACATGAAGCGATCATTATGGAGACGGTCAAGAGCAAGTGGGCACCGACACTTTTCGCTATTCTTACGACGATCGCCGGTTTCTCGTCCCTTGTCTTTTCCCAAATCAAGCCGGTGATCAATCTGGGCTGGATGATGAGCGCGGGGATATTTCTCTCACTTTTGATCACCTTTTTGGTATTTCCCGCTATGCTGATGCTTCTGTCAAAGAGTCAGATAGCAGCAGGTTCCGGCGGAGTGAAGAGCAGGCGTTTCTCTTTTGTAAGCTGGGCAAAAGAGCAGGTGCTTAGAGATAGGAGAGGGATCTTCTTTGTAACACTTCTGGCACTCATTTTCACCTTGACCGGCGCATCTCAGCTGATCGTTGAGAACAGTTTCATCAACTATTTCAAGAAAGATACTGAGATCTATCAGGGGATGAAAGTGATCGATGAGAAGCTGGGAGGTACGACCCCTTTAGATGTTGTTTTGACCTTTAAATCACAGCCAAATGAAGCAGATGGGGCTGCAGAGAGTGCCGATGATGAGGATGACTTCGACGAAGAGTTCGAAGAGACGGAAGATGAAGCGCAATACTGGTTTACCAAAGAGAAGATGGATCAGGTGAGCAAAGCCCACCGCTATCTCGAGGGACTTGATACGCTTGGCAGTGTGCAATCTCTGGCTACAATACTCGAGATCGGTCAAAGGCTAAATGGCGGTGAACCATTGGACGGACTGACGCTGGCACTGCTTTACAACAAACTGCCCGACAAGTATCGAAAGATGATCCTCTCCCCCTATGTCAATGTCGATACCAATCAGGTACGCATTGCTACACGTGTGGTAGACTCCAACCCGAAGCTGCGCAGGGATGCACTGCTCAAACGTATCAGGCATGATCTTAATACTTCGGTGATCGACCCTGTGATGGCAGACTTCAAACTCTCCAACCTGATGGTGCTCTATAACAATATGCTGCAGTCACTCTTCAATTCTCAGATCAAAACCCTTGGCTTTACGCTGGCGATCCTCTTTGTGATGTTCCTGCTGCTTTTCAGATCATTGAAGCTCACATTGATTGCACTGGGGGTCAATGTGATATCGGTCAGTCTGGTATTCGGCTTTATGGGGTGGTTTCATATTCCTCTGGATATTATGACCATTACGATCGCTGCGATCGCGATCGGTATCGGTGTGGATGATACGATCCACTATATCCACCGCTTTAAAGAGGAGTACCAAAAGGACCAAAACTACCTTGCGGCGATGGAGCGTACACATGAGAGTGTAGGGTATGCGATGCTCTATACGACCCTGACGATCATGATCGGCTTCTCTATCCTGATGCTCTCCAATCTCATACCGACGATCTATTTCGGGCTCTTGACCGTTGTGGTGATGGCAGTCGCCCTGCTGGCAAACATTTTGCTGCTGCCAAAGCTCCTTGTAAGGCTGAGAGCATTTGATGATGCGTTAAGCCCAAGTAGGGTAAAATCGTGGTAATCAATTCTATATAGAGGTAGCAATGTTCGATACACTCACAGACAGTTTTAAGAATGCCATCGGAAAGATCCGTTTCCATGATGATGAGAAGGCACTCAAAAAAGCGACCGCAGAACTCAAAA
>JALWKQ010000078.1:3053-4607 GCA_027081395.1 Sulfurovum sp.
GGTAATCAATTCTATATAGAGGTAGCAATGTTCGATACACTCACAGACAGTTTTAAGAATGCCATCGGAAAGATCCGTTTCCATGATGATGAGAAGGCACTCAAAAAAGCGACCGCAGAACTCAAAAAATCACTGCTCAAGGCAGATGTACACCACAAAGTGGTCAAAGACCTAACCAGTGATGTAGAACGTGAAACCAAAAAGAACGGTGTGGGCAAAGAGACTTTCCTCAAAGCACTGCAGGAGAAGCTGACAGATATCCTTACCATCGAGGGTGCGCCCAAAGGGTTTACCTTTGCTTCCAAGCCGCCGACAGTTGTGCTGATGATCGGTCTGCAGGGGTCTGGTAAAACGACAACGACAGGGAAACTTGCCTATTTCCTCAAAGAGCAGAAGAAGAAAAAGGTACTGGTTGTTGCAGCTGACCTGCAGCGTTTGGCAGCGGTGGAGCAGCTGCGTCAGATCACATCCCAAATAGAGGTTGACCTGGTTGCCGATGAAGATGCAAAGCCCGAAGAGATCGTAAAACGTGGACTTGAAAAGGCAGAAAAAGAGCTCTATGACGTTGTGCTGATCGATACTGCTGGACGTCTGGCGATCGATGAGGAGCTGATGGAGGAGCTTGCCGATGTCAAGGCTGTCGCTAAGCCTGATGAGCTTTTCTATGTCGCCGATGCGATGACGGGACAGGATGCCGTACGTACAGCACAGACCTTCAAAGAGAAGATCGGTATCACCGGTGTGATCCTGACCAAGTTCGACGGTGATGCCAAGGGTGGTGTGGCGCTCGGTCTCTCGCAGCAGGTGGGTGCACCGCTGCGCTTTATCGGGGCTGGGGAGAAGATGCCCGATCTTGAGCAGTTTATCCCCGATCGAATTGTCAGCCGTTTGATGGGGGCAGGGGATGTGGAGTCTCTCGCAGAGAAGGCCGCAGCTGCGATCGACCCCAAAGAGGCGAAGCGCATGACACAGAAGATCAAGAAAGGTCAGTTCAACTTCAACGATTTCCTTGATCAGATGGAGCAGATGAAGAAGCTGGGCTCGATGAAGTCGATCATGGGTATGATCCCGGGGATGGGCGCGATGGCAAAGCAGATCGGTGACATGGATCTGGAGAATTCCGAGGAGATCAGGATGATCAAAGCGATGGTTGCCTCCATGACCCCCAAAGAGCGTGAAAACCCTGATCTGCTCAACAACACACGCAAACGCCGTATCGCACAGGGTGCAGGGCTGGATCAGATGCAGGTCAACCGTGTGCTCAAGCAGTTCAAAAATGCGGCGAAGATGGCAAAGAAGCTCTCCGGAAAAGGGGGCATGAAACAGATGCAGGATATGATGAAGCAGATGCAAGGCGGCGGCGGATTCCCGGGAATGCCGCGCTAATACTGTTTCTGCTTAAGGGCACCTCTTGTAACCCCAGGTGCCCTTAATAAAAAGTTAAAAGTTATTTGGGTATAATCGCGTTCCAAAAGTATTGATGAGTGTTTTAGTCATTAAAGACAGTTGTCAGTACTTGAACAATATACAGCATAATCAAAGGACAGACCATGA
>JALWKQ010000079.1 GCA_027081395.1 Sulfurovum sp.
AATAAGCCGGTAGCTTCTGGGCTCCCTATTCAACTTCTTTAAATAAAAGCGGGTATAATAACGCAAAATTAGTGTACACATAAGGATAGGTATGAAATTCGAAGATATCGAAATTGAAGAGGTAGATTTTGAGGCGATGCTTGAGGAATCGTTCAAAAAATCAGAGTCAAAAAGTGATTTGGTAGAAGGTACGATCGTAAAGATCGACGAGAAAGACAATCTTGCGGTAGTAGACATCGGTGGCGGCAGGGATGCCAACCTCAATCTTGATGAGATCAAAGATGAAGAGGGTAACAACCTCTATAATGTAGGCGACACGATCAAAGTTGTCAATCAGGGCAGAGGACGTGTCTCGTACAAAGCGGCGAAGGCACGTGAAGCACTCAACGAATTCATCGAAGAGTATGACGAAGAGCAAGAGTACATCATCGAAGGTGTTGTCACCAAGAAAAACAAAGGCGGATATGTCGTAGAGGTCGATGGACTTGAATTCTTCATGCCTCGTACGCTCTCCTACCTCTCTTCCAAGATCGATCCGATCGGCAAAAAGGTCAAAGCAGTCATCGTCAAAGTAGACAAAGACAAAGGCAGTGTCGTTGTCTCCAGAAAAGAGCTGATCGAAAGAGACAAAGCGAAAACAGATGAGATCGTAGGAAAACTGCTTGAAGAGAAAGAGCCGGTAGTAGGAACGATCAAAAAGATTACAAGCTACGGTATGTTTGTAGATGTGGGCGGTATCGACGGTCTTGTCCACTACTCACAGATCTCACACAAAGGTCCTGTCAACCCTTCCAAGTATTTCGAAGAGGGTGATGAGGTTAATGTTGTGGCACTCGATTATGACAAAAAGAAGAGACACCTCTCTCTCTCGATCAAAGATGCCAATCCTGATCCCTGGGAAGATATCGACGCTATCATCGGTGTAGGCGATACAGTTACAGCGACAGTATCCAACATTGAGCCGTACGGTGTATTTGTGGATCTCGGTGAAGATCTTGAGGCATTCCTGCATGTATCAGAGATCTCTTGGGACAAAAATGTCAAGCACCCCAAAGACTATCTGACAAACGGTGAAGAGATCAATGTAGAAGTGATCGAGATCGACAAAGAGGGCAGAAGACTCAGAGTCAGTCTCAAAAACCTTCTTCCAAAGCCGATGGATGCTTTCACAGCAGAGCACAGAGTCGGTGATGTGGTTACCGGTACAGTGACCTCTATTACTGACTTCGGTGCATTTGTCAAGGTTGGTCCTGTTGAAGGGCTGCTTCATAACCAGGAAGTCTCTTGGGACAAATCAAAAAATGCCAAATCTGAGCTCAATGTAGGCGACGAGGTAGAAGTGAAGATCATCAAGATCGACAAAGATGCCGGCAAGATCTCTCTAAGCAAAAAAGCACTTGAGGATTCTCCTGTCAAAGCATTTGCACAGAATCACAAGAACGGTTCGATCGTAACCGGTACTGTCAAAGACAAGAAAGACTTCGGTGTCTTTATCCAGCTTGAGGATAATGTCGATGCACTGATCAGAACAGAAGATCTTCACCCGCTCAAATTTGACGAGATCGAAAAAGGTCAGGAGATCAAAGGTGTGATCAGCTTCATCGATCCAAACTCTGACAGAATTAGAGTCTCGGTCAAAAGACTAGAGCGTCAAGAAGAGAGAGAAGCGATGGAGCAGCTCAATCTGGATCAGGATGACAGCATGACTCTGGGTGATGCATTCGGTGATATCCTCAAAAAATAAGCGATCAAAAGGGTCGAAGCTGCAGCTTCGCTCCCGATGCAATTTCTCTTAATTCTCTTCACCTTAATGGTACTTAAATTTAATACAAAGGTTTTTTCAAATGTCAAAAAAGACAATTGTAGTGTGTGACCATATCCACCAAAGCGGATTGGATATCCTCTCAAGTGACCCAGAGATCGAAATGATTAATGCGGCAGACGAACCCAAAGACAAGCTTGTCGAAGAGATCATCCCTCTGGCGGATGTCGCAATTACGCGCTCTTCAACCGATGTAGATGAGAAGTTTCTCAAGGCTGCCCAGAAGATGACGGCAATTGTCCGTGCAGGTGTGGGTGTGGACAATGTAGATATCCCAGGTGCAAGCAAGCAGGGCATCGTCGTCATGAATGTACCGACTGCCAACACCATCGCTGCAGTAGAGCTTACGATGGCGCATATGCTCTCTTGTGTACGCCAGTTCCCCTATGCACACAACAACTTGAAACTTGACCGTGTCTGGAGAAGACAGGACTGGTACGGTACGGAACTCAAAGACAAAAAACTGGGTATTATCGGTTTTGGAAATATCGGTTCACGTGTCGGCAAGCGTGCCAAAGCGTTTGAGATGGATGTGGTAACTTATGACCCATACATCGACCCAAGCAAAGCAACCGATCTTGACATCGAATATACTAAAAACTTCGATGACATCCTCTCATGTGATATTATCACGATCCACACACCGAAAAACCAAGAGACGATCGGTATGATCGGCAAAGATGAGATCGCCAAGATGAAAGACGGCGTGATTCTTATCAACTGTGCCAGAGGCGGGCTCTATGATGAAGAAGCACTGCTTGAGGGGCTCAAATCGGGCAAGATAGCGATGGCGGGCATCGATGTCTTTAACAAAGAGCCGGCAACGGATCATCCTCTGCTTGATCTGAACAACGTTACAGTCACGCCGCACCTTGGTGCCAATACGCTTGAGTCTCAGAGAAATATCGCAACACAGGCAGCGGAAAATGCGATCGCGGCAGCAAAAGGGATCGCCTATCCCAATGCGCTCAACCTACCTATCAAAGAGAACGAACTGCCAGACTTTGTACGTCCTTATCTTGAGCTGATCCAGAAGATGGGACACCTCTCTGCTCAGATCAAAAGAAGTGCAGTCAAGTCTATCAAGGTGACTGCAAAAGGCCCAGTGAGCGATTATGTGGAATCTATGGGCACATTCGCTACAGTCGGTGTACTCACAGAGTCTTTGGGTGACCAGATCAACTATGTCAATGCTGAATTTGTTGCCAAAGAGCGTGGGATCGAGATCACGAAAGAGGTTAAACCCAACACAAGCGGTTTTACCAACAAAGTCGCCGTCAAACTGACAACACAGGATGGTACGATCGAGATCGCCGGTACGGTTTTTGATGACAGTGTACAGCGCATTATCGAGATCGATGACTATATCCTGGATGTAGAGCCCAAAGGTACGATGGTATTCTTCCGCAATACGGACACTCCTGGTGTGATTGGCAGCGTCGGTCACATTATGGCTGAAAACGGTCTCAATATTTCTGACTTCAGACTTGGACGTGACAGCAAGCAGCAGGCTCTGGCAGTTGTACGTGTGGATGGTCAGGTCACCAAAAAGGTGCTTGATGAGCTCAGTGCGCTTGATGCCTGTATCAGCGTCAGCCACGCAACACTCTAATCAAAAACATACAGATAGTTTGATATCTGTATGTTTTTATTCTCTTTCAACAATCCTATTTATAACTTCATTTCATTTTAATCATTAAATCAAATTATATTGGGTATAATCCCAAAAAATATAAGTCTTATTTATAGTAATAGAATACGCTCTTTGCTATAATAGATAAATTTAAAGGAGCTGCATGATGAAAAGGTATCTTGTTCTACTCTTGGCGGCTATGCCGCTTTTTGCAGGTATTGAACACCTCACACTGCCGCAGGCACTCCAGATCGTCAAAAAAGACAATCTGGAGCTGAAAATCGCGAGATTTAACGAGCAGATGAAGCAATATGAAGCCAAAGCGGCAAGCGGTCACCACTACGGAAAAGCGGAAGCAACAATGATGGCGATGCGTTCCAATGATGCGGGGAATGTGTTTGGCTTTAAGCTTCAGAGCCGTGAAGCCTCATTTGGTGATTTTGGATTCAAGGATTTCATCAATCCTCTGGGAAATGCGATCTATGGGGCATCTCAAGGTAATCCGCCTGCAGATATGAGCGGGCTTTTACAGTTGCAGCCGAATGATCTCAACTATCCAAAAGCGCGGAATCACTACCTGACCAAGTTCTCCTATATGCTGCCAATCTACACCGGCGGAAAGCTGACTGAGTATGGTCGTATCTCCAAGGCGATGGTGCGCATGGCGCAGTATGATACGCAGAAACTTCTCAACGAGAAGCTCTTTCAGACGCGCAAGACCTTTTATGATATCACACTGGTAGAAAACTATATCCGAAATCTTGCAAAGATCATCAGCAATATCCGCCGGCTCAAGGCGGTGGTTAAAGCAATGAAGAGAGAGGGCTATGCGCAGCCAATTGATGTGATGGAGGTCGATGCACGTTTGGCGGAAGCCAAGAGTATGTACAACCAGGCGAAGCTCAACCGTGACCTTGCCTATCAGTTCCTCTCTTTTCTGCTCAACAAAGAGGTCAGCTCGATCCGACGTGTCAATGAGATGGCGCCGATGCCCCATGTCAGTAAGGCGGATATAGAATCGAAAAATATCGATATCCAAAAAGCGATTTTGGGTCTGCAGATCTCCAAGATGGCGATCAATGTCGAGCGGGCAAATTTTCTACCGACACTCGGCGGTTTTGCAGAGTATGGCAGTGCGGACAATGTAATCTGGAATGAGTTTAGAAAGAAAGACTTTTATACCGTAGGGCTGCAGTTGAAGTGGAACATTTTCAATGGGGGGATCGACAAAGCGAACTATGAGAAGGCAAAGGTCAACTATATGATGGTGCATGACCAGGTAGAGCTCGCCAAAAAAGGTATCGGTCTGAAAGTGGACAAGCTCAAGACAGAGATCGGCAGTATCGAGGCGGACATCCAAAGCTATAAAAAACAGCTCCGTTTTGCCAGAGCGGTCTATGCAAACTATAAGGCGCGCTATCAGGAGGGATTGGTCTCGATCTCCGATCTTTTGATCAAGCAGTCCAAAGAGCTGGAGATGCTTTTGAAGCTTTTGACAGCCAAGAACAAACGTAATACCAAGATATTCCAACTTAACAGTATCTTGAATCAAGGAGAGAAACTATGAAGAGAGAAACGATGAAAAAGTGGATAATATTTATCACTATGTTGATGCTGGGTACAGCGGCAGAAGCAATAGAGATTGATCTGACAGGTGCGGTGGTTTCCAACAACCAGAAGATGATGACAAGCCGCTATATGGGATTTGTCAAAAATATGGCGGTCTCGGAGGGGGATATCGTTAAAAAAGGGCAGCTACTCTATGAGATAGACTCCAAAGAGATAGAAGCGGCAGAGCGTCAGGTCGATCTGGCGATCTCTCAGGCGAGACTTGCACTGCAGATGAACAAAAACCAGCTCAACAATGTGCTCAAAAACCTTGCAAGACACAAGCGTCTTTACAAAAAGAAGATGGTCTCCAAATATGAGGTAGAAAATCTCGAACTGATGGCAAAAAACCTCAGGGATATGGTCAAGATAGCCCAAGAGCAGGTCAAACAGGCAGAAGCGAAGAAGCAGGAGGTACTCAACCAGTACAACTACCTGAAGATCAAAGCACCCAATGACGGTGTGATCGTAGCGAAAAAACTCAATGAGGGAGAGATGGCGATCCCGGGGATGCCGGCAGTGATACTGACAGATCTCAGCAAGCTTGAGATCGTTGCTGAGATCTCTGAAACACAGCTTCCTTATATCAATCTCGGCAAAGAGGTAGAGGTGGAGATCCCCTCACTTGGACTGAAGACAACCGGGAAAATCGTTTCGATCATTCCAAACTCCAACCCGATGACCCACAAGTTTAAGATCAAAGTCAAATTTGACAACAAAGGCAAATCGGTCTATCCGGGTATGTATGCCAAAATACACATCAAAGCTTAGGGGATAAGCTATGGAGATTATCAAAAAAAACTATCAGCCCAAAGATGTGGCAGGGAAGCTGGCAAAAGCATTTATCCGAAATCCGTTAACGGCAGTATTGGGTATCTCGTTGCTTCTATTGGGATATTTGGCACTGAGTATCATGCCGCGTGAAGAGGATCCCCAGATCGCTATCTCCGGTGGTGCGGTGATCGTACCGATGCCCGGAGCCAGTCCCAAAGAGATCGAAAATATCATCATCAACCCTCTGGAGCGTAAACTACGCGAGGTTCACGGTATCGAGCATATCTACGGGATGGCGATGGATAATGTCGGTATCGTCAACGTGATGTACTATATCGGCGAAGATAGAGAAGACTCTAACCTCAAGCTCTATGACAAAGTGATGCAAAACATGGATCAGATGCCCAAAGGGGTGATGCAGCCGCTGATCAAGCCGTTTGATATCGATATCGATATTCCCATTGTGACGGTGGCGTTCTATCCCAAGGAGGGAAGCAAAGTCGATGATGTCAAACTCTTTGAGATCACCAGAAAGATCCAGCAGAAGGTCAATGCGGTTGATAATGTCGCCAAGACCACGCTGGTGGGGGCGCATAAGGCACAGTACAATGTCGAGGTCGATATGGGCAAACTCTCTGCCTATCACCTCTCACTTGGGCAGATCATGAAAGCTGTGCAGTCTATCGCAGCGGATGTACCTGATGTCAAAGGCCGTACCAAGGATAACAAACTTGTCATCTTCGGGGTCAAGAATGCGATCGAGAGTGTCGAGGATGTAGGTAATGTCATTGTCGCGCAGTATATGGGCTCACCTATCTATCTCAAAGATGTTGCAAAGGTGACTGAAGGGATCGACATACAGAACTTCAAAGATGCGAAGATACGCTTCAAGAAGAAAAAGGATGAGAATCTCAGCGAAGAGAAAAAGCAGGTCACACTTACCATCGCCAAACTTGCAGGTACCAATGCTGTTTTCGTTGCAGAAGATGCGATGGAGGTGCTGCACAGCTATGACCGGGAGCTCAACAAGCTTGGTATCGGTTATCTGGTGACACGAAACTACGGTCACCGTGCCAACGAAGCGGTCAATGAGTTGATGCACCACTTGATCATTACCATTATTATCATTGCAGTGATGCTTGTCTTTGCACTGGGCTTTAGGGAGTCGATCATCGTTACCTTCACTGTACCGGCTATCTTGGCTATTACCCTCTTTGTCGCCTATCTATCGGGACAGACGATCAACCGTATTACACTCTTCGCATTCCTGCTCTCATTGGGTCTGCTGGTAGATGCGGCGATCATTGTGATTGAAAACATCCATAGACACCTGCATGCACATGATGCCCACACGCGTGATATGGAGGAGCTTCTGATCGAAGCGACCGATGAGATCGGTGCACCGACCAATATCGCTACATTGGCGATCATTCTGACGATGGTACCTATGGCATTTGTCGGAGGGATGATGGGATCGTTTATGAAGCCTATCCCCTACAATGTACCGGTCGCACTGATTGCTTCACTCTTTGTAGCTTATATCTTTACCCCTTATTTGAGCTTGAAACTGCTCAAAAAACCCAAGCATGGTCACCATCATGACAAGGAGGCAAAATAATGAAGAAGTTTGAACGATTTGTCTATAACATTCTGGATCACAAGTCCAAGAAGATGTTGGTGATTGTTTTGACTGCGATTGCATTTGCCGCAACGATCATGATGCTGCCGACCAAAGTGGTCAAAGCAAAGATGCTTCCGGGCAAAAGTGACAACACCTTTTCTGTCTATGTAGACACCCCTACAGGATCATCGATCCAGCAGACCAATGCTGTCAGCCAGTGTGTGATCGATGTCCTCAAAAAAGAGAAGGAGATCATGAATATCGAGCTCTTCCTTGGACAGGGTATTCCGCTGGACTATGCGGGACTTGTCAAGGGTGCAAGTATGAAGCAGACAGAGAATGTTGCAGAGATCTCTGTCAACCTGACAGACAAGCATGAGAGAGAGGAGCCTTCGTTCCTGATGGTACAGCGGCTTCGCCCGATCGCCAAAAAGAAATGTCTGCCGATCGTACCGGGTACTAATATCAAATTTGTTGAGCAGCCTGCAGGGCCTCCAACACTGGCATCGGTCGTCGTTGAGGTGCATGGTGACAATCTCAAGCAAGATCGCAAACTTGCCTATGAGGTAGCAGATATCCTCAATAAAACCGAAGGGCTCGTCGATGTTGATGTAATGACAGATGAGATCTACAAAAAGTATGAGCTTATTCCTGACAAAGAGAAGATCGCTAGAAGTGGGCTCTCGGTCAAGCAGGTCAACAATATCCTCTACCTCGCTTTTGAGGGGATGGAGATCGCACACAAGAACTCCAAAGATTTCCCCGACCAGGTGCCGATCTTTCTGGTACTTGACAAGGAGAGCAGAACCCTCTACGCCAGGAGCTACGATGCTTTGGTGAGCAAACTCTCTTCGCTTAATCTTATGAATATGAAGGGGATGATGGTACCGCTCAATGAGGTGGTCAATATCCGTGAGGTCAACTCTAGCCCGATGATCATGCACAAGGATCTTGAACGTATGATCAATGTGGTGGCAGAGACCGATATGGTCTCTCAGGTCTATCCGCTGCTTGATGCGCGAGAGAAGATGATAGAGTACTTCTCGAAAGAGTACAATGTCACCAAAGAACCGGGGATGAGCACCTATATGTTCGACCTGCATCTGACTGACAAAAAGACAGGAGAGAAGTTCCTACTTAGATGGGATGGGGAGATGAAAGTGACACTCGATACCTTCCGTGACCTCGGCGGGGCATTCATCGCGGCACTGGTACTGATCTTCCTGTTGCTGGTGGTCTACTACAAGAGCTTTGTGCTCAGTGGGATCATCCTGCTTGGATCGTTCCTCTCGATTATTGGAGTGATCCTCGGGCATTGGGTAGCCAACTGGTTTACCTCGGAGACCTTCTTTTTGACAGCAACATCGCTGATCGGCTTTATCGCCCTGATGGGGATCAGCTCTCGTAACTCGCTGCTCTTGATCGACTTTGCCAAGTCTCTGATGGAGTGTCACGGTATGAAAAAGCGCGAGGCTATTGCTGTTGCGGCAGCCACACGTGCCAAACCGATCATGCTGACCGCTGTGGCGATCGTCCTCGGTTCGGCACTTCTGGCGAGTGACCCGGTCTTTGGCGGACTGGGGGTGGCACTGATCTCCGGTACGGTAGCGGCGGTCTTTGTCTCACTGCTCTTTATCCCGGTATTGATGGACAATGCCAAAGCGATGGATTTTGAACCTGCTGATCATTGTGATGTCAACAATATCTCTATCACCAAGTAGCCATACTTCTGAGACCTGAGACCTGCCTGTTTCGGGCAGGTGTATCTTTCTCACCTCTCTTCAAGTTTTTTCGGATCGACAAGCAACACAACTGCCAAGGCGATGAGCAAAAAGAGCCATAGATAGCAGATCTGTCCGGAGAGCTTATAGGAGAGTATCCCAAAGACGATGGAGCCTTGCGGCACGAGAAAAAAGAACTTTTTGGCACGCTTTTCAAAACGTTCGAGAACCTCGGTATGAAATGCTTCCTCTATCACTTTGAGGTAGGGCTTTTTGTAGAGAAAGAGATAGAAGAGTGCCAGTTCGATCACTTTGTAGACGATAAGGAAGTAGACAAGCGGCATATGCCACCTCTGCGGTATATAGGATGGCGGGCTTATCGTAAAAAAGTGATCGACTACCGCAGCGACAAGGGCTACAAGTATGAGCACAAGCAAAACGGTTTTTCTTCTTTTTAGGAGGGTGGCTTTGATCTGTTTCATATGCAAATTATAGCAGAGCCGCCCAAGCTTTTAACCGGGTATTGGCTATAATTTTACAAAATGACACAAGGAGCTATCATGGCGACAATTGGAATGGGTGACATCAAAAAGGGTGTTAGGCTGGAAATAGACGGAAACCCTTACAAAGTAACGGAGTTTCAGCACGTAAAACCGGGCAAGGGTGCAGCCTTTGTGCGTATCAAGATCAAAAACCTCAAAAGCGGCAAAGTGATCGAAAAGACAGTGCATGCAGGAGACAAGTTCGAAGTGCCGAACCTCGAGCAGAAGAAGATGCAGTATCTCTATGATGACGGCGAGATGCTGCAGTTTATGGACTCTGAGACTTTTGATCAGATCGGTCTGACACATGAGCAGGTGGGCAAAGAGATCATTGAGTTTCTTGTAGATGGTATGGAGACAGATATCCTCTTTCACAACGGTCAGGCGATCACGGTAGAGCTTCCTACAACCTATGTCTATGAGATCGTCGAGACACCACCGAACTTCAAGGGTGATTCACAAGGTGGCAAAAAGCCTGCTACACTCAACAGCGGTGCAGTTGTACAGGTACCTTTCCATCTGCTTGAAGGGGATCTGATCAAGGTCAATACAGTTGAGGGTGAATACCTCGAGAAAGCAAAATAGGCAACTCTGCCTAAGTACGAGGCAGTATCCGGCTGCCTCGTTTTATCAATCTTACTTCCAAACCTTACTTTTTGACTCTAAAAGCACGCTCGCAATCTTTGATGATCGCATCAGGTACCGTAGCGATCTTCATAAACTCTGACATTTTCAGCTTTGGATACATAACCGAGATATAGTACTTGGGATCGAGAATATAGGCTTTTCCGTTTTCGATCAGTACAGGATAGGGGAGCAGGGCGGCATTGTTGGTACCGATACGTGCAGGGAATTTGCCTGCTCTTCTTGAGAGCTTGACACCGATCAGTACGGCACCGTTATCGAGTTTTTGTTCAAAGAGGAGTTTTTTGTTTGCTTTTACACGTGCAAGCAGGTCATCTCCCTCAGCTACTTCGATCATATCATTATAGGTAGGCATCCCTTTCATAAAGCGGTATTTTGGTAGAAGCTGGAACTTGAGTGCATCATCGGAGTTTTTGAGTCCCTCAAACTGATCGTTAAGTGCTACAAGCATCTTTTTAGCTTTGCTCTGGTCAAAATCTTTCTGTAGAAAGGCTTTGCTCATATAGAGAGGGTTTGTGATGCTGAGTTGCTTCTTTTTGCTGTCGATCAGTACACGCATCGATGCAGCAAAGCCTCTTTTGGGGTTTTTCGCCATCTCTTGGAGTGTTTTGTTGGTAAAGATGACGGTTGTCAGCTCTCCTTTTTTGTCCAATGGAACTGCAGCGACTACTTCAAAGCCGGCGGCTTTGAGTTTCTCCTCTAATATTTTGGTGTCCATATACTTCCCGCGGAGGTAGGCAGAGACATGCCCGTTGTTGACATCACCTATCAGTGAACTACTGTTGCCCACCGGCTCGTTGGTATGACCGCCTGGGATGTAGTTTGGCGGCATACGTTTTGAAAATTTGATGGCGCGTGTACGTGTGATGTCACTGTTGTTTATTTTGCCGTTGACCTTTAGAATAACAGGCTTTGGAGGCTTCGGAGGGGTCGGTATCTCTATCTCGATCACCTCTTCGGGTGTCTGGATCTTTTGTCTCTTCGGTCTCTCGGGGCTATCTGCAGTTTTTTGGGTGTTTTTGCTCTCTTTTTGGGATTCTTTAGTGCTCTCTTTGGGAGCTGCTGCCACAGCTTTTTTCTCGAACGGAGCTGTTTCTACCGGCGGTGTGACGCTCTTGGAGGGCTGCTTGGCAAGCGGTTTTGGATTCTTTTGGAGCGGGTTGACATTCTCTATGGCGGTCATACCCATCGAAGCGAGGATTTGCGGGATCTCACGGTCGAGTCGATCCATCCATGCCCTGCGTTTGGGGTCTTTGATATCAAGTGTATTCTTGACGTTGGCAAGGGCAGGCATCCCTATGACCATCTTGTTGGAGCCTTTTTTGATATAGACATACATCGTACAGGGTGCGAAGAGACCGGCATCGGGTCTTGCACCTTTGGTATCAAAGATCTGATAGGAGTAGCCCAGATGACAAAGCGAATAGGTCCAGAAAGCATCATAGTCTTTCAGTACCTCTTCTGCGTTGTCGGTCTGAAAGAAGTCATGATATCCTGCGATGAGATAGTTCTGTCCTATAAATGCCAGTTCAAATTTGTTTTGGAATTCATCTTTGAAATCATCTACATCAAAATCCTCAGTACGTTCAAAGGTGTATTCGAAGTTGATCATTTTTTGTTTGGTAGTATTGTGGTAGGGGATGTGGCGTTTGTGTGCAGTGCCAAAGGCTTTGTTGAGCAGCGTATCGAGCGGCTTGAAAGAGGCAATATACTTCTCTCTGACAACAGGGTCAGTGATACCGAGTATATCGAGCATCGCATGGGGATCGAGATGTCCGACATGTGACTGTTTTTCATCTTTTGTTTTGTAAATGAGCATATTGAATGGAGAGAATCCGGCAAGTCTCGGATCAATGTTGAGCAGCGGCATCACTACATCGTCATTGACCACAGGAAGGAAACTCAGTACATCCAGTTGTGTAGCGCCATACTTCTTCTCATACTGGTCATTGACCCGGTGATGTGGATCGGTCAGATGAAAGCCGATCTTTTTGATCTCTTTTTCGACGATTTCGTTGTATTTTTTTTCGATATTGCCGTCAAGATCATAGATGACAGCGAGATCTTTTACTGTTTGCGCGGATGCTTGATTGTTCTGTGGTGCATTCGCGAAAAGTAGAGCAGGTAAAAGTAGTGCTGCAGACAAGTTCAGTACCATTTTTTTCATTTTTCTTCCTTTGAGTATTTTCCGATAAACTATAGGATATCAAAAAAATGATAGATAAAATAAATGGATTTTTCAAATTTTAATCATCTGAAGTGAAAAGCTACCAAATGTGACTTTGGTAGCTTAGTGGGAGTGTTTTTAGTCGTCTCTTGATTTGGTAGTCTCTGTGACAGTGTCATCAAGATCGTTTGAGATCGTCTTGATAGAGTCTTTTGTATCGTTAGAGATTGTTTTGGTCGTATCATCAATATTATCGGAGACATTTTTGACTGAATCAGAGGCATCGTGTGAGATCGTAGAGGTTGAATCATTTAGATCTTCTGAGACATTTTCTATTGAGTCTTTTGTATCGTGGGAAATAGTCTTAATGCTATCTGTAGTCTCTTTTGAAGTTTCGATTACAGAATCTTTAAAATCACCAGAGGTAGTTGTGACAGCCTCCTTCATATCATGTGAAGTACTTGTTGTTGATGCCTGTGCATCTTCTGAAACTTCTTGCACAGTGTCAGACACATTGGCAGATGTATTGACTTCCATTGTTTTGATATCATCTGAGACTTTCATTGCAGATTCTTTCATATCATCACTGACATTTGTGATTGTTCGCTCAGCACTTTTACTCATCTCGACAGCACCGTCTTTCATCGAGGAGACACTATCTTTGGCATCAGAGCTGAATGTCATTGCAGCCTCTTTCATATCCTTGAACATATCACCGAAATCAAAGTCCGCCTGTGCAGTTGTCAGTATGGCAGCTGCTGCGATACATGAAGTCACTAATTTTTTCATTGTTATCCTTTTTCTGTAGTATTCTCTTATTAAGATAACATAATATTAGCACTAAACATTTGTAAAATAACTTAAATAGTATTAATATATTTTATATTTATTAATTAGAATTATTGTTATATGGTGCTATATTAAATTGAGTTGTAGTAATTCTAAGAGTAGTTTATAGAAAGGAGGGTACAGCAGGAGAGACTAACTCCTGCTGCATGGACGCGTAGTGACTACTTTTTCTTCGCAGCTGCTTCTGCTTTGAGTTTGAGGTACTCTTTGTACTCATCGTCAGAGATCGTTCTTACAGAGTCATTGACATTGTCAGAGACATCTTTGACAGAATCTCTTGTGTCATGTGAGACGGTTTTTGTAGAGTCATTTGCATTGTCAGAGACAGTTTTGACTGAGTCTCTTGTATCGTTGGAGACAGTTTTGGTGGTGTCATCCAGGTTGTCAGAGACAGTTTTGACGGAATCTCTTGTGTCATTGGATACAGTTTTAGCTGCATCGTTCACATCTTTAGAGACAGAGACTACAGAGTCTTTTGCATCTTTAGAAGCGATACTGACAGAGTCTTTGAGATCTTTTGTCGTGTTGGTGATAGAGCTTTGTGTATCTTCCGCCACTTCTACAGCCGTATCTCTTGTATCTTTACTTGTAGATACTTCAGCAGTTTTGAGATCGTCAGAGACTTTGACAGAAGTATCCTTGGCATCTTTACTGACGTTGGTGATCGTTCTCTCCGCACTCTTACTTGTCTCGACTGCACCGTCCTTCATAGACTCAACGCTGTCTTTCATGTCATGGCTCATGCTTGTTGCCGCTTCTTTCATGTCTTTGAACATATCCCCGAAACTAAAATCAGCCTGAAGCGATGTAAAAAGCGCTGCCGCTACGATTCCTGAAGTGATGATTTTTTTCATTGTTATCCTTTTAATGTGATTTAGGTATTCACATCTTAACACCAAGTATTTGAATAAAAACTTAAACAACATAAAAAATTATAATCAATTCAAATGATGTTTATCAATGTAACTGAGTAGTTAAAGATAATTTGATACAATACATGCAGTTTATTCATAATAAGGAGCGTAAGATGATGCATAAAATCATTGCAGGAGTATTGATCTCAGCAGGGGTCTTATATGGAGCAGAAGCAGAGCAGAGCAAAGGATACACACAGGCACAGCGTATTGCCGATATGCAGAAGATGGCTCAAGCAATGCAGGATATCCAGTCCGGATTTTTCTATAACAATGTCGATATCGTACGTGACGGTGCTAAGACACTCAAAGCGACGATTGTGAATGTCGGTCCGACCATAGAGGAGATCACCAACAAAGATATCTATGAACAGTATATGCAAAACGGTGAAAAGATGACACGAAAGATAAAAACAAAGATAGAAAGACGTGCACAGGATGTTATAGACCGTTTTGAACAAGGTGATGCAATACAGGCACTCCAAGCATATAGTAAGATCGCGCAGCAGTGTATGAAGTGTCACGTACGTTTGAGAAAATGGTAAGACAATGATCAAAAAGCTACTTTTTGTTACAACACTGCTTTTTTCTACAGTAAGCATAGTAAGTGCCAACGATATAGTCCTGACAGGTACTGTGGTCTCTGACGGGCAGAAGATGATCGGCAGCCGCTATATGGGGTATGTCAAGGCAGTCTATGTGAAGCTTGGGGACAAAGTCAAGCGTGAGCAGGATCTCTATGAGATAGAGTCTGCGGAGTTTGATATCATGAAGACACAGGCAAACCTGATGCTTGAACAGGCGCAGCTTGCACTCGAATACTGGAAAGATCGTCTCAAGAGCCTCAACAGAAAAAAAGAGAACTTCAAAAAACGCAAAGGTATTGCAGGATTTGACTGGGATGACCTGGAGTCACAGATAGAAAATGTCAATGCGATGCTTGAGGCAACAAAGATCATGGTCAAAAATGCTACCGAACAGGTCAAGCAGATGGCTACGACCTTCAACTATCTCAAGATGAAAGCCCCTTCAGACGGTGTGGTGGTGCAGCGCAATATCAAAGTGGGTGATATGGTCATGCCCGGTATGCTGACGATCATGATCGTCGATATGGAGGATCTGCAGATCGATGTATCGCTCTCAGAGAGTATCCTGAAGCTGGTCAAAGAGGGGATGAAGGTGCCTGTGGAGATACCGGCGCTTGATTTCAAAACGGTTGGGTATATCAAAGCGATCATCCCCGACGCCAATCCGATGACACACAAGATCCGTATGCGGGTCGCATTTGAGAAAGGCAAGACCAATATCTTCCCGGGGATGTACGCCAAAGTAGTGATCCCGGTAAAATAGTTTTGATATAATTGGGGTCTCTGATAAACCATTGGTTTCATTCGATAGCTCTGGCAGTCGCAAACGGCAAAGCCGCCCTACGGGTTTGGGTGCTCCTTTGTCGCCATCGAATGAAACCTTGATTGTCTCTTATGCAGAGTATTTGATTGTTTATATATGAAAGGAGGTTACTATGGCAAGTGTACTTTTACCTTTGGCTCCGGGTTTTGAGGAGCTGGAAGCAGTGGCGCTGACTGATGTGATGCGTCGCGGCGGGATCAATGTACGTCTGGCATATATCGAAGATGAGCTACACGGTGATCTGGTGACAGGTGCCAACGGCATTACGATCAAAGCAGATACATCCATCAACAATGTGATCGTTGATGATTTTGATATGATGGTATTACCCGGCGGCTGGGGCGGTACCTATGCGCTGGCGGAGAACGCACGTGTGCAGGAGCTGCTGCGAGAGTTCAAAGCCAAGAAAATGGTCGGTGCGATGTGTGCCGCACCCTATGCACTCAAAAAAGCCGGCGTACTCAGTGACCGTTATACTGCCTATCCCGGTGCGGTAGAGGAGATCGATGCACCCGGTTACGTGAGTGATGAGAAGGTGGTAGAGGATGGTAATGTCATCACTTCACAAGGACCCGGAACGGCTGTCTGCTTCGGACTGGCAATTGTCAGACGGCTTGTGGGTGAAGAGACCATGCAGCAGATTAAAGAGGGCATGCTTCTTTCCTACTGCTAAATGAAACAGAAACTGCAAAATCTTCAACACAGAATGGAGCACGATCCTAAACTCAAAAAGGCGGTTGACTCCATCAAACCCAAACGCACCCTATGGGGTGTCGTTGGTATCATTCTTTTTTTCTTTGTTCCCGAACTCATCACCTACATCTGGCAGCCTGAACTTGTTAACTGGGCGCATGCGCACAGCCTCACTGAGCCGCTTGCGATGCAGCGTATGCTCTATGCACAGCTTGAAAAGATGTTTGCCGATGGTGTCAGCTGGCTCAACATCGGTATAGGAGCAGCTTTGCTGGTATGGGTGTGGAGGATGGAGAAGTAGAAAATTTTTTATAAACTCTTTTCTATATATGTGAGATACGTGTAAATATCATCCAGTTTTGCAAGTGTCTCTTCGCAGATGATACACTTGTCTATTTTCTCATAATCATGTGCCAAGAAGTTTCTAAAAGAGGCTATTTTTGCAAAATCGTAGGCAAACTCTCTTGGAATGATCTTGTATTCACCCAGTGTATCGATCGCTTCATAGTAGCTTTGGCTGGTACCGATCTTTTTGTATTTGAGTGTCATTTCGGCAAGTGCGATACATCCGTCACTGGCGAGATAGAGATAGTGCAATAGTGCCCCCTCAAACATGGAGTCGGTTTCAAAACGTTTTTGGCACTCGGGTTTGTAGCTCTCAAGGAGCGTGAGATAGTATCTGAGCCGCTTTATTTTTGCCTCTATTTTACGCTGCATCGATGATCTTCCTGAAGACTTTGAAGTCTATGATCTCATGCTGTTTGCGTACTTCATATTCGGGGCGCATCTCATGGTCTTTGAGAAGGATGCCGTGATAGATGATCGATTCAAGTAGATAGATGTTGTGTGTGGTGTTGAGGATGATGAGGTCAATCTCTTTTTGCAGCGCCTTTTGCAGTGCATGATGCAAAGAGAGTTGGGCATCGAGCGAAGTATCCTCCAGATAGACGGCGATATCCACATCGCTTTTGGGTGTCGCCTCGCCTGTGGCATAGCTGCCAAAGAGGTAGCCAAAACGAACATTACTGTTGGCATTGAGGATATCTTGGATGGTTGCTTTCATGGGATGATTATAGCATAAATCTATTTTGATGGAAAAATGACAATTTGTCATGTTTTTTCTCTGGCTTTATAAGAGCTGGTAGAATGTGTCAACATATAAATAAGGTACTGCCATTTTTGCAAGGAGTATATATGGATCTT
>JALWKQ010000080.1:0-6995 GCA_027081395.1 Sulfurovum sp.
ATATCAAAATAGTTTAGTCAATGTCAATCAACTTTACGATTTTTTTACCGATTAAATTTTTACATAAATTTCACCATTTTCTATGTCTAATAGTGTACAATAGCATCCATGAAAAAAATCCCGGTAACAACACTTGATATACCAGAACTCAAGATTTATCAAAGCTTTAGAGAAAATGCTTTTCGAAAAGACGGCTCTTTTGTCGCCGACAGCCCCAAGGTGGTACGTCTGCTGATAGAGTCAGGGATAAAGGTGAAGAGTATCCTTGCAACGGAAGCGTTCTACGATGAGCATGCCGGGTGGCTCGCAGCATATGATATACCCATTGGCTATATAGCACCCAGAGCTGTCATGGAGCAGATCGTCGGACATCGACTGCACCATAATGTCATGATGCACGCCATCCGTCCCGATGAGACACCGTTACATGCATTGGGGGAGAGGATCATCATGCTTGATGAGATCAGCAAAGCAGACAATGTCGGTGCGATCGCAAGATCTGCTGTAGCACTTGGTATCGACTCCTACCTTCTTCCTGCCCAAGGTCCACACCCCTATATCAGGCGTGCAGTACGTATCAGCATGGGACACATCGGCAAACTTCGCTACCACCGTTACAATGACATCAAAACTACCATCACCACCCTCAAAACACTCGGCTACCATATCTTCGCTGCAGAGGTCACGCCAGACTCCACACCACTCTCTCAAGTCAAAGTACCCCCAAAATGGGTACTTCTCATGGGACATGAAGAGCTCGGTATTTCGGAGGATGTTTTAAAATTGTGCGATGAAGTAGTAACGATTGAAATGGCGCCGGAGGTCAAAAGTTTCAATGTTGCAATCGCTGCCTCGATCATGATGTATCAACTCCAAAATATCCGATAGTCGTACCCTATCACCCCCTCTTTCTCTCTTTCTTCAGACAACGTTTTAGTAAATTGTGCCTGATTTTCTGTTATAATGAAATACAAAACTACATGAGAAGGGAAAAAGAATCATGAAGAAAACACTCATCTACCTAAGCATAGCACTTACACTTGTCGGATGTACCAGCAAAGAGGAGTATGTCCTCTTCAACCAAACACACATCACATCGCCTGATGCGAACCGTACAGTTACCCGGGTCGGAAACAGCCGGTACGAGTATCGTATCCAACCGCATGACCGTATCTCCATCACGATGTACAACCACCCTGAGCTCGGTACCTCAACGATCCAGAGCCAGAGGGAAGACAATCGTGGTGTGCTCGTCGATTCGAGAGGGTATGTCAGGCTGCCACTGATCAAAAATATACATATAGCGGGATTGACACAGGCGGCTGCCCAGAAAAAAATCGAACGCGCATTCAAGCCCTATCTTGAAGATGCGGAAGTCTACCTTGAAGTCCTGAATAAACGTGCCTATATTCTCGGTGAGGTCAATAAACCCGGAGAAGTACGTCTCTTTAACGAAAAACTGACACTGATTCAACTGCTTGCAACTGCCGGTGACCTCAAAGACGGTGCCAACAGAAAATCGATCGTCATTCTCCAAAAACGCGGAGACAAGATCTATACACGCACTGTCGATCTGACGGGACTCAACTCTCTTAAAATGGCAAACCTGATTATCCATCCCAACGATGTGGTCTACGTACCGCCAAGAAATACAAAAGTATTCAATGTCGGTGTACAGGAAGCAACTCCGGTATTTGGATTGGCGGGCAGTGTATTAAGTCCTGCAGCAAGTCTGAAATATTTACTCGACAATTAAACAAACAGACTCAACGGTATCGTCTCGCCTGATACCGTTGGTTTCATTCTATGTATTATAAAAACGAGTAAAGGAAAAACCGAATATGAAGCAAAGTGTGACACACACGGGTAGTGAAGAGAAAGAGATAGATCTCAAGGAAATTCTCCGAATTATCTTTAAATACAAGTGGTCAATTCTATTGATCACGCTGCTTACGACCTCAGCAGTCTTTGCCTATCTCTACTTTAAACCCTCTATCTATCGCTCATCGGCACTGATAGAGGTGAAGTCATCGACACAGGAAGGGCTGATAGGCAATGAGCAGAGCAGCGGCTCCAATGCTATCGGGAAAGAGAAGATCGACAAAGAGATAGAGATACTTCAGACCTTCTATATCAACAACAAAGTACTTAACAAGATCAACTTCAAGACCCGATACTTTATCGATAGCGGTTTCAAAAAAGCTGAGATATACCAAAATGTACCGATAGAGGTCAAAGATATCGCTATATTTGACGACCATATCATAGGTACGATGATCAAAGTCATCCCCCACGGAGAGAAGTTCTCTCTGCAAATACCGCAGTCTCTGCTTGGCAAGCTCTCCCGATACAATCCGTTCCGATCCAAGAAAAAAGGGATCGTACTCGACGAAAAGAGACTCTACGACTTTAATACAACGGTAGAAACAGACTACTTTGCCTTTGAGATCATCAAGCACAGCAGATTTGACAAACCGATCTATATCACCCTGCAGGGGGACAACAAACATATCTTCGATACGATCAAGAAAAACCTGATCGTCACGCAGGTAACCAAGTTTGCCCCTTTGATCCGTGTCGAATTTGAGGACAATATCCTCGAGCGTGCCGACAAATATGTCAATACACTTGTCGACAGCTTCATCGAACAGAGTATCGAGGACAAGAGCAAAAAAACCGAAAAGCTCATCGAATTCATCAATAAACAGCTCAAGGAGACCAAACAGAAACTCAACCACTATGAAGCGGAACTCGAAAAGTATAAAATACAGCACAACGCTATCCAGCCCTCACTGCAGGGAACGACCTATATCAATGAGCTCAGCAAACTGGACAATGAACTCTCAAACTATAGGCTCAAAGAGCGTCTGATCAACGATATACTCAAAATGTCCAAGCAGCAAAGCAATATCAATGCGATCGCAACCTCCCTGATGAAGCTCGATGACCAGCCGACCATGGCACTGATCAACAGACTGCAGGAGATACAGATCAGAGAAGAGGAGCTTCGGGCAAAATACTCCTACAAGCACCCGTCACTGCGTCCGGTGAGAAAGCAGATCTATCATATTCAGAAGAATATCATGAAGAACATCAAAAATATGAAACTACGTGTCGCCCAGAAAATCCAAAGTCTTGAAAAGCTCAAAGCCTCTTACAAAAAGAAACTTGATGCGCTCCCTACAAAAGAGAGAAAACTGGTCGGTCTGAAAAGAGACTATGAAGTAAGCTCCACGATCTATGACCATCTTCTGAAAAAGAAGTCCGAAAATCAGATGATCAAAGTCGCGATTCAGTCTGATTACAGAGTGATTGACTACGCGAAAAACACACGGGGCATACCTGTCAAACCAAAACGTCTCTTTTCTATCCTCGCCGGCATTCTTATCGGGTTGATTCTGGGGATAGCACAGGCATTTGTGCGCAACTATTTCGACGACAAGATCTCATCGAAAAAAGAGCTTGAAGATCTCACTACATTGCCGATCTACGGCCTGCTCCCTGAAGTCAAGAAAAAGAACATCGGTATCGAAGTGCTGGATGATCCCAAATCCCCTTATGCCGAAGCGCACAGAAGTCTGCGAACAAACCTTCAATTCACACAAAACAAAAATCAGTCTCATGTCATCCTTGTCTCATCGACTATCATGGGGGAAGGGAAAAGTACCACTGTCGCCAACCTCAGTGCTATCTTCAATCTCGCAGGATACAAATGTATCGTTATCAATCTGGATCTGAGAAAGCCGACCCTGCACAAGTTTTTCAATGTTGATAACAGTGTCGGTATGAGCACCTATCTCAGCGGAAAAAACGAAATTGATGAGATCATCTACCCTTCACAATATGAAAATCTCGATATCATCACATCAGGGCCTATCCCTCCCAACCCTTCAGAACTGATCATGACTGACAGAATGAAAGAGCTCATTGAGGCACTCAGAGAGAGATATGACTATATTTTCATCGATTCTGCACCGCTTGGACTGGTAACCGATACGATGAATGTCATGCCCTATGTGGATATCAGCCTGATCATCTTTAGAGAGAACTACTCCAAAAAGGCGTTTGTCAAAGATCTTGGTTCGCTTGTAGAACGTCATGGACTCAAACATATCGGGGTGGTACTCAACGGCTCCAGTATGAGCGGAGGAAGTTATGGCTACGGCTATGGCTATTAGATCACCATGACCCTCCCCTTCTTCTCAAAATTTGAAAACCCTATCAAAACAGATATTCATTCGCATCTGCTGCCGAATATCGACGATGGGGTAAAAACCATCGAAGAGACACTCATCATCGCAAGACGCTTCGAGGCGCTTGGCTATACCAAACTGATCACCACACCTCATGTGATGGGAGATGTATACTGCAATGAGACCGATACCATCCTCCAGAGTCTTGAGATGGTCAGAGATGCCTTTGAGAGGGAAAATATCTCTTTGGAGATTACAGCATCTCCAGAGTACTATCTCGATGAACACTTCCTCAATCTCCTCAAAAGCGGTACACTGCTCCCATTCTCGGAAAGATACCTCTTGTTTGAGACCGGCTATCAAAGCAGACCAATGATCCTGAGCGAAGCACTCTTTGAGATACAGTCCAAAGGGTATATACCTGTACTGGCGCATCCTGAACGCTATCTCTATCTCCATGATGATATAGAACAGTATCTTGAACTCAAATCTATGGGCGTACTCTTTCAGATCAATGTAAAGTCCTTAAAGAGCCATGCACCCGCTGTCATCAAAAATCTTCACAAGATCATCGAGCATGGACTGGTAGATTTCATAGGCAGTGATGTGCACCGGATCAAAGAGATCCACGACTTTGAAAAACTGCTTCAGCACAAAAGCTACAGAAACATATTCAAAAAAAACCGCCTGCTCAACAATACACTTATATAGAGTTACTTTTTCTTTCTTACTTTCAGGCGTTCATCAAAAAGGTTGAGATAGACATAGAAGAGCAGCATAAACAGCAGAATGGTCAGCAGATCATTGGAGTGCTGCATCTGAAAACCTATAATAGAAAAGATCACCTGCATCATGACAAGCATCATCGTAGAGAAAGGAACATCCTGCTTGACTTTGTAGAGCAGGTGATGCATATGGTTCTTATCTGCCTCAAAAAGAGACCGGTGTCTCTGCTTGCGGCGCGTCATGACAATAAAAGTATCCAGCAGAGGCAACGCGATGATGAAAAGTACTGCTGCAGGAGAAATATAGTGTGATACCCTGATCGTCAACAGTGCAATAACAAAGCCAAGCGTCAATGAGCCGCTGTCACCCATAAAGATCTTGGCAGGATGCCAGTTGAAAGCCAGGAAAATAATCAATGCAATGATAAAAAATGCACTGAGTGTGATCAAGAGTTCATCATGATACTGAATACCGATCGCAAGAAATGTAGCAAGCATGACCAGACTGACCGAGCCTGCCAAACCATCCAGCCCGTCCATCAGATTTAGAGCATTGGTATATCCTGCTATCGCAAAGAAGGTAAAGATGTAGGCAATCCAGTGAGGCAGCATCAAATGATATCCAAAATAGGTACCAAGATCAAAAATCGCATACTCCTCCCGGAACAGAATCACTGAAGCGATGAAAATAAAAACAAATTTCATCTTGGGCGAGATACTTTTGATATCATCCCATATGCCTCCGATCCATACCAGGGCAATTGCTATATAAATATAGTCATATTTTTTCAGATACTGAGGATCGAAAAGAAGGAGCGATATATAGATACTGGCAACAAATGCGATACCTGCTCCGCGCGGTGTGATCTTTTGATGCATACTTCTCTCATTGGGTCTGTCGACGAGACCAAGCTTCGGTGCATACCGGATCAACAGCAGGATCATAACAAACGTCAGCAGTGCGATAGAGATCAGGATGAAGATATTCATACTCTATTATACTATATTTTTCTCACTTCCATACTCTCGATATCATGCTTAAAAACGAAGATTTTATTTGTTGGTAGATGGGACCGAACTCTGCTTTGGCATACGCCAATAGCCCATAGTGTTCCAGTACCCCGTAGACCAGCAGATTATGGGGGATCTTGATCGCTTCAAGCAGAGCATAGACCAACCCCTCTTTGCTGAGATAATAGTAGGAAGGATTCCACCACTTCACGCCACTGCCTACAATGACAACTTTGATACCGCTTTGACTGTATCCTGCAACCCTCTCGGCCAATATCTTCACTCTTCTCGAATGCGGCGGATCAGTCACAAACAACACACTATGCAATCCATGCTCAAGCATATATCTTTTTACAAAGCGTATCTCTTTCATCGTATTGGAAGCATTATAATAGATCAACTGTTCGGGTCTCAAACCGTGTGTTATAAAAAAAACCTTTTTATCTGTCGAGCGGTTAGGTTTTCCAAAATGCTGTGTATGAAAATAGCGTCTCGCCCCGGTATAGATGATCTTGCCAGTATTTGCATATCCCTCTTTATACAGTTGCAGGCTCTTCGTGGCACGTTCACTCAATCCTCCTCCCAGATAAACAATAATATCTGATTTTTCAGGGGGAAGGGTCACATCGAGCAACCTGCCAAGGTCAAGAAAAAAAAGAGTAAGCAACAGCAGGAAGAAGTATCGCTTTTTAATATGCATTTGTCACTCCCAAAATTTATGCTATACTCTTCATAGCAATATAGTATCCCAAAAATTGTTTCATTCTGCCTAATCTGCATATAACTCTCAAGAGGTAAAGCGGTAATATTTAGGTAACAGTGTTACTATATACTTCTATCATTAAAAGCCAAACTTATCGCGAGATAAGGACGGAAAGCCATGTGTCTCTTGGAGATCGACAGGTTGCAATACTACTTATTTCAACTTTCGTATCCTACAGCACGCTATCTTAATATACTAAGGAAAACAATGTATAACAAGCACTTTATCAAAAGCACTCTTCTTATTTCATCGATCGGCATATTGACTGCCTGTGGTGGCGGAGGAGCAGGGACGGATGCCTCT
>JALWKQ010000080.1:7095-17515 GCA_027081395.1 Sulfurovum sp.
GTCAGAAGAATCGAAGTGCGGAGCATGCCTGAGTTCGGTATCCTTGTGACCGCTGACAATGTAGTCGTAGAAGGGTGTGAAAGCCACCATAACGGACTTACGGGTATCTTTGGGCACCATATCAACAACCTGCTTGTTCAGGACAATATCACACACCACAACTCTGATGTAGGACTGGGGGTCAATAAGTGGAGCTATGACAATGGAGACAATGCCGACGGTATTGCTGTTGCCTACTCTAACAGCTCAACTATCCGCCACAATATCGTCTATCTTAATTCTGATGACGGTATTGATATTTGGGGGTCTAACAATATGCTGATAAACGCCAACAAAACGTACAGAAACGGTTACCTTGACAATGGCTCTCATGCAGGTAAAGGAAACGGGAACGGTATCAAGTCAGGTGGGCAGAATACACATGACAACGTTGTCTCATACAACCTGAGCTGGAAAAACTATTCCAACGGTATCGATATCAGCGAATCGACCAATCTTAGAACCAAGTATGTACACAATACAACCTGGCACAACGGATACAATGGTAGCAGCAACATCTATCAACTGGGCAGAGGCTATACCTTCAACCCTGATACAGAGCTGCGAAACAATATCTCTTCTGATGATGCCGTGCATTTCTGGAACGGCAACGGCATCTTTGTTGATAATTCATGGGATCGCGGCAATCACAGCTGGCAGGATGTCGGAACTGTACCCTTTATCAACACGACAGATCCAAGTTCTCCAGACTTCCTTCGCCCTGCACCGGGCAGCGGCTATGAGGATCTCGGTGCCTATGCCGGGAACTAAAGCTTTTCCGCTCAAACTTTGATATAATCATACAAACCGCAACACCCCAAAAGGATCAATGATCCTCCTCCGAGGTGCTGCATACCCAAAGGTTTGTATTGTGTACCGTCATAGAACTATTTTTTACTTCATTATAACCCTTCTCTTTTTTCTCTTGATCACTATCAGATACAGTGACAAAATCCCCTATTTTTCATCGACACTGCATGCTACATCCCTCCCTGCCACACTACCCCAAAAGGATAGTCGATATGCCTCTGCGAAAGGCAAAGGTACCAGATGCAGCCTCGATATGCCATGTTCTCTTGCCTATGCACTCGGCAGACTCAAGGGGGGAGAGATTCTTTTTCTGCGTGGCGGAATATATACTCTTTCGATGTCAGGGCTGAAGCGTGTGACGATCCCCGCTTCTGCAAGCGGCAGCAGTGATAAACCTACAATCATTGAAAGCTATCCCGGAGAAAAAGCTGTCATCGATGGCTCACAGCTTAGCAGAAGCATTGACATAGAGCGACAGCAAGGATCGGTCAGAGTTGAAGCGGATCACGTCAAAGTCAGAAATATCGAAGTCAAGAACATGCCTGAATCAGGCATCCTCGTAACTGGAAAAAATGTAGTCATCGAGGGGTGCAAGAGCCACCATAACGGACTCACAGGTATCTTTGGACATCATACCAGCCGTCTGCTCGTACAAAACAATATCTCCCACCACAATTCAGATGCAGGGCTTGGTGTCGATCAGTGGAACTATGATGATGGAGACAATGCCGACGGGATCGCGATTGCCTACTCAGACAACTCTATCATTAAAAACAACAAAGTCTATCTAAACTCTGATGACGGAATCGATATATGGGGATCCAACAATATGCTTGTAACGGGCAATAAAGCTTACCGTAACGGCTACCGGGATGACGGTAGCCATGCAGGCAAAGGAAACGGCAACGGCATCAAAGCAGGTGGTGAACATACGTATAACAATGTCATCTCCTACAACCTGGTCTGGAAAAACTATGCAAACGGCATCGATATCAGCGAAAAGAGTAATCTAAGAGCCAGATATATCCACAATACTACATGGCATAATGGATACAATAATGCTATGAATATCTATCATCAAGGCAGAGGATACACCTTTAATCCGGATACAGAACTGCGAAACAATATCTCTTCCGAAGATGCCATGCACCTTTGGCAAGACAACAATCGCTCTTTCAATAACTCATGGCAACGTAACGGCAACAGTTGGAATAAGATGGGCGTTGTACCTTTTATCAATACAGACGATCCAACCACTTCCGGTTTCCTTAGACCCAAATCCGGCAGCGGCTATGAGGATATCGGAGCCTATGCATCCCAACAAGAAAATTAAGATTGGCTATCCACCCTCTTGAGAAGTACTTTATTGTCGATATTCTCAAGTGCATGACCCGAGAAGATAAAATCATTTGCCGTCACAGCTCCATACGGAAATGTAATTCTTCCATACTGAAAATAGCGCATACTGTAACGGTCTTTGCGTGCTTTATATATCTCATTCCATCCCAATCCATCTTTGCTGTACCAAATAGTTGCATAGGGGTCACTGTTAACCTTGGAGGGTTCGACTGCTGTCGAAAGAACAGCGCGCTCTCCACTTTGTACTGCCATCATCACTGAGCCTGGCAACGCTACCAAACGACGCTCCTTACCACTTTTTCTATCGATACTGTAAATGTGGTTCATTTCATGCTCTGTATCAGTACCATAGACAATGTGGTCTTTGTAAAAGAGCAATGTAACTGCACGGTATCTCTGACTGCCACGCTTAAGTATCTCAACTGTTTTAAATCCGTCTGCTGTAGAGGCTATCATAGACTCATCATCTCGATCACCTGTTGTCACCCACAAACAATCGGCATAGGAATCATAAAATATGCCGTGTATATGACGTATAGTATTTTTAGGAAAGGTATAACAGATCTGCCAGCTCTCGCCATTGTCCTCAGAGCGGTAAATATGCACCTCTTCCCGTTCTTTGTCCCCAAAGCGTCCATTGAGAAAGTACTCTCCAAAATAGAGATTGCCCTCACCATCAAGAGCGATATTCATCGGTTTGTTGCCCCTGCTGATATGAAAGGTTTTCAGATACCGTTTACTGCCAGGCTTTGCGACAAAAATACCTTTTTTGGCACTTAATACACGTGTACCGTCATCGAGTATTACCATATTCGAGACCTCTATACGCAACAGACGGTTCAGAAGTCTGCTAAAGCGGCTAAGCAGAGCATATTTCCTATCTTGTATCTTGCCGTCTATCTCCCACAGCTCTCCCTTCTCATCGCTTTTGTATATCGTATAACCCTTTGCAATATAGAGTCTCTCGTCCTCTCTGTAGAGTGCTTTTCCCTCTGCGATAATCTTTTCCATCACAAATCCTCAAGCTGGATTGTTTTGACACTTTCCCAGTCGATCATCTCATCAGCTTCATCCAAACTCACAAAGGGATACTCCTCTATCAAGCGTTTCAACTTTGGCAAACTTGAGCCCAGTCCATAATAGGATTTGAAACGACGCACCATCGAGAGCCCCTCGATCATAGGCTGATCGGGGTCAAAGTCACGGGGGTGCAGATAGGTCATCACATATTCCGATCTGTTCATAAAATAACGAAGCAGCCCATATGGGATAAGCCGGAAATAACCGCCGCCTGAAAAAATGATCTTCTTGCCGAAAACCTCATAGAGATTAATAGGGAATTCTTTAAGAAGCCCCTTCTCTCTTCGGATATATGCAGGCTGTGCATAGCCAAACCTCTCCAGTCCTCCGTGTGCTCTTTTGGCAGGGAAAACAGAGCAGTCTCTTTCGATCCCAAGATCCATGAGGATATCAAAGACCCACAGGTTCTCTTCTTTGACAGAAAAGCCCGGAGCACGGTAGGTTTTGACCTTTTTGCCCGTCAAATCCTCTATCGACTTAACAGAACGCTCCAGATCATTCCGAAAGGCTTTTGGGTCATACTCATAGGCAAGCTGGTGCAGGTCTGAATGGGTTGCGACCTCATAACCCATTGCCTCTATCTTTTTGATGATATCAGGATAGTTGCGTGCCACCCAGCCCAGTGCAAAAAATGTAGCATCCTGCCCTGTCTCCTCAAGCAGATTGAATATCTTTTCCATATTTGACTCAAGTCTGCTTTCAAAGCTTTTCCACTCCTTTTCCGTCTTGGTCGACTCATTGTCAAGGATATGAAACCAATCTTCGATATCAAATGTTAAAATATTCATCTCTTCTCTTTCAAGTTAAAAGTCATTTTGGATTTTCTGAAGTTTGGGTTGATAAACTTTCTGGCACCGGCAATAAAGCCGGCAACCATTGGCAGAGGGTCACTCCACTCACCGTCCTGATACTTGATATTTTTGCCAAAGAACTTAAACCAGCTTGGCTTCGCAGAAAATCGTGCATGGTTATCACTATAGAGAAACCACATCACATCCAGTGCCATCTGACGCATGACCAAGCCGGGTTTAGACTGATAACTGCTCACCGGCATCCCCATCTCCTGCTCCACGATCATCTGGGCATAGTCCACACCAGACTCCATCCCTGCTTTGATGCTGCCGGTGATCCTGGCATTGATCTCCATCAGTTTATAAGAGCCGTCTCTGGGATCCTCTATCGAATCAAAATCCCCGAAACCGACCCAGCCTATCTCATCTGCCACACGTGTCGCATATTCGACAAGCTCCGGAATATCGACAATCTCTCCGCAGCTCGTTGTGCCACCTGTCACAGGGAAATACCTATGCTTCACAAAAGTTGTAGCCCCTTTGATCGTCCCGTAATGATCTCTAAAAATCTGACACTTGAACTGCCTTCCTCCCGGCGGTATAAACTCCTGCAGGGTACAGGCACCAAACTGCTCTCTAATTTGTGGGTAGAGACGTTCCAACTCCTCCATGGTATCTACTTTTGTGATTCCTTTGGCTCCTGCTCCGATATTTGGCTTGATCAGCGATGGAAGTCCGCAATATGCCACTGCCTCCTCAAGAGAATGTGTCTCAAGATCCATTGTCTTTGGATGCGGTACCCCCACTCTCTTGGCGACTTGCATGGTAAGGTTTTTGTCATGTCCCTGAATAAAGATATCGTGATCCGGTATCGCGATACGTGTATAGCAGCTTAGAGTCTCTTTGTGTTCTCCCAAAATACCGGCACTGTCATCAAAAAGCGGGATGACGATATCATACTTATTTGCCGCAAGATGATCCGTCAAGAATGCCAGAAATGCCTCCGGCTCATGATAGGCACTGGGAGAGAGTATCTTCTCATGCGGGAACCGGGAAACCCATCCATAGGAGAGTTTCTCTTCACAAAGGATCGTCACATGGTGTCCATGTTTACGCAGTGATTTGGCAATGGGCAATACCTGTACCGTGTGTCCATCCAAAAGCAGAACTTTAATAGGCTTATCGTTCATCATGCTTCTCCTTGGTTTTTTGGAGTACCTTCAGCATCTTTGCCGCAAGATGCTTCCTGTCAAAGGCTTCAGCAAGTGCATCACAGCCCTTCTGAAGCTCACTGTATGCCTCTCCCCCTTTGGATATCTGCTCCAAAGCGCTAAGGAACTCTTCTCTATTTTCGGGCTCAAATGCTATCCCTGCATGGTGCCCCTCTACGATCTTTCTTGCTTCACCCTCTACCCCCAGGAGCATCGGCTTTCGCATAGCGGCAGATTCAAAGATCTTCGAAGGGATCAAGGAGGCATGGATCTTTGTTTTTGTCAGCGGTACCAGTGCTACATCTATCACCGAGATATAGCGCTTCACTTCACTCTTTGGCACGGGATCAAGGAAAGTAACATTTGTAAGACCCAGCTTTTCTGCCAAGGCTACGACTGCCTCTTTCTTGGCACCTGTACCGACAAAAAGAAAGTGTATCTTCTCATCATCAAGATCTTTGATACTCTCAACAATAAACTCCAACCCATGTGCCATACCGTGTGTGCCGATATATCCGACAACAAACTTCCCTTCAAGTCCTAAAGACTTCACAAGCGCTTCATCCTTTGAAATCGGGTTAAAAAGTTCCATATTCGCACCATTGGTCACGATATCTATCTTGTCAGGATCGATCCCTCTGCTTGAGAGATTCTCTTTGAGTCCCTCTGTGACCGTGACGATATGCGTCGCCTTACGATAAAGGCACAGTTCCATTTTGGTTAAGAAATCGATCAAATAGCGTTTTTTGATCGCGCCATGATCTTTGATCCCCTCAGGCCAGAGATCACGCAGTTCAAATATCCAAGGCTTACGTCTGACCTTTGCCAGAGCACATCCGCCCAATGTAGTAAAGAGCTGTGGAGATGTCGCAACGATAAGATCTGTTTTGACAAACAACCCTGCCAAAAAGGCACTGAGAGCATAACTCATATAGTCAAGGATTCGCTTGACCACCCCCTTGTTCTCAGTCATGTAACTCCAGACCCGTATCACCTTGATCCCATCTATCTCCTCTGTCTGATAGAGCTTGTTTTTGTACCCCTCGTAGGTCTTACCGTAGGGGAAATTGGGAGCACAGGTGATCACCGTCACATCTATCCCTTCTTTGACCCACTCTTTGCAGTGTTCATAGGTTCTGCTTGCAGGCGCATTGCTCTCTGGCGGAAAGTTGTCTGTCAAAAATAAAAGTTTCATATGATCTCTACCTCCATGGTGGATTCTCTACCGATCTTTGCGCTGATTACCGGTGCTTTGCGGCATTGGTTGAAAGCCTCGGCATATTCGTACTCTCCCAACTCCAAAACCTCTGCACCTTGATATCTGATCCGAAGTGACGGAGTGACCACACTATCTCCCTCAATCCTTACATCTGTACCCGGATAAAAGTGAAGATAGCTGACCGCACTTGATAATTCACCCCCGGTGATACTATCTACTATCTTGATGCTATCCGAATCAAACACCCACCTTCTGGTATGTAAAATCCCCTGATCACTGTATCCGTCATGTGTCGCACTAAGAACATTGCCATCCTCTGTAAGTGAAACGATTTTTGCGCGCTGAGCCACACGAAAGGCTCCCCAAACACGGCTCTGATCCTCTCCGTTGATCTCCACTGTATTGTGTGCTGCTGTCGAGCGTTCATAATGCCGCTTGGCATTGTTTTCATAGGTAGAAATCCCGGTATCCACAATTACCGGTTTGCCATCTACATAAAACTCAAAACTAAAAGTATCACTGTGCGCATGCCCCGGGATATAATCCGGACCGATATTGCCTACATCAATGAGACACTCATAGCGATCATTGGTTCTCTTGCGGTAGCCACTCTCCCCCAATGCAACCTTGGCAACAGAGATACCCATACTTTTAGCATAAGAGAGAAGTCTCTCCGGCGCAAGTGCGATGCCTTCTGCAGTATCGTTCACCCGGGGAAGCTGACCGTTCCTAAATTGCATCGCAACGATCCAGCCTGTCATCTTGGATGCTTTCTCTCTCAGCATATCCAGCAGCGTATCGGTCTTCCACAAATTGTTACTGATCAGATTGATACTGTCCAGTACCCGCTGCAACATGATCAGGTGATACATCGGGGTGAGCTCAAAATGCGCTCCGTCTGAGAGAATCTGTTCGTCAAGTTCTGCTTCGAGGATCTCCTTTGCCTTGCTATAGAGCTTTTCGTCCCGAAAAAAATAGGCACCGAAGAGGAGAGAGAATCCGTTCTCAAGCAGATGATTTCCCATAATGTGATACTCAAGATTCTCCATAAGTTTTTGATACTGACTGTAAAGCGATCGGTTCACCACAGGGTCATCAATCTGATATCTGGAAAGAAAACGTATCCAGTTGACCGCTCTAAGTGAAATAGGAAAAGGCATCATCCCGTCCCTGATATCTTCACTCTGTTTGATAAAATCATAAATCAGTGCCATACCTTTGGATTTTGTCATACTCTCCTGCAGGAGATAATCAAAGTAGGTCAAGTTGTATGTCCACAACTTGCCATACCCTGAGAAATTCCAATCTATCCGATCATCAAACCGATATGACAGATTGAGAAAAGTAAACACTCCTTCCTTATAACAGGAGGGCAGTATCGGTGCCCCCGGACACAACAGCGGGACGATCTGCTGCTCTTTTTGATCACTCATTTTCTGAACAGTATAGTTTACAGCGCCAAGTTTGTTACGTATCAGATAGTAGAGCCTGTAGGCGACCTGTCGAAGCTTGAGATACTTCAATGTATGGTAATAGAGAGGAATATCAGGATACATCATAGCCTATCTTTTCCAAAAAAAATGCTGTACGCGCATGACTATCATAGGGTTCAAACGATGCACTGGCATGTTCATGCAGAGAGCCATACCGCTCTGCATCCATAGAGAGGATCGCCTCATAAAGCTGTACTTCGCTCCCGATATCAATCAGCAGCCCGTTATAGCCATCCTCTACCATCTCCATTATCCCGTCGAGTTTTGTGGCAATCACCGGCAGCCCCAACATAAATGCCTCTATGATCACACCGGGATACCCCTCACGGTAGGAGGGCAGCACCAGCACATCATAGGTAGACATCACATCAAGTACCTCATCGGGTCTGAGCGCCCCTTTATAGTTGACACCTCTTGCATGAAAATAGTCACTACTGTATTTCTCCTCTATGATAGGCCCGTAAAGATCGAGTGTCACATCCTCAGGGAGCTCTTTGGCTATATCACACAGCAGATCGATTCCCTTCTCTTCATTGATCGTACCGATATAGACGAAACGGCGTTGAAAATTGTTGGACTTTTTCTCTCTCATTTCCCGTTTTCGAACATTGGGCAGCCAATATGTATGAGGATTGTAAGGTCGGAAGTACTCCACCAGATATTTGGTCTCAAAAAAGACAGCATCAACATTTCTCAGTACAAATCCTGAGACCATCTTGAACAAGAAACTTTGTTCATATTTGTTATTCATACCGCCTGCAAAGACCCTCACTGAGATTTTCTTGCCAAAAAGTTTACCCAGTATCACTGCCAGCGGTGCCACATACAGCAGTACATTTTGGGATGCCTGGAGAGAGATATGCTCAACATGCCGAAACTTCTTCAACATTTGAACATATGTGGCTATAAGTGCTTGTACTTTACCACCATTGTTGTCAGCCAATGTATCGATAACATCAAAAGAGATATTGCGTTGCCTGAGTTCCTCAAGAAAAAGCTCAAAAAGGATTGTCACCCCTCCTGTTTTTTTCTGATCATATATGTTCTGGCGAGGGCCGAGAATCAGCATCTTTTTTGTTTCTGTTTGTCTGTTGACATTGCTATTTGTAGTCATCTTACATCTCCCTAAACTCTACTCTAGTATATAACCCCATTCCTTAGATGATAATACAGCGATCAAAGTCACTCCATCTGATATCTGTCAAGATCCAGTTTTTGCACACACAAGATACGTTTCCTGCGTGATGTATCCTCTATATGATCCACAAATTCAATACTAAAATCGACTTTGTTCTCTACGCGCTTCTGCATCTCATCGATCATATTTGCAGTATCTATCGATCCTGGACTGTCTGAAACGATACGCAAGACCACTTGACCCGGAATATCTTGATAGAACTGTGCTTTTTGTATATGATTGTAAGAGGAGAAGTGCCCGGCACCAATGCTCAGTATCGGTATAACCTTCTTCTCTTTCGTGACTATAGACTCCTGTTTTCGACCCTGAATACTGCCGGCACTCCTCACAATATCTGTTCCGGGATAGCATGCGGTATCTCCCAAATAGTCCTGTGTCACATAATTGATATAGGGCATGACAAAATTATCAAAAGAGGTACCGATGATCTCACCTTGATCGTGTGTGACCAGACCGTAAGAGTTGAAAAAGCGATAATCTTCTCTATCTTTACGCCAAGCGGAAACGACCCTTTCTGTATGCCCGTAATGCGAGATGACTGTTGCCTTGAAAAAATCTTTGAATAGATCTATATCTTCCCATGAAACCGATTCTGATGTCAATACAACACCTGATATCCCTTCCATTCTATCTATTCCTATGGATTTACATGCACGAATAAAAAGAGAAATAGCACTGGGATAACCATAAAAAGTTTTTGGTCGCCACTTTTTAATAGCATCAACAATTTTCCCAATATAAGCAGTGTCTAAATGATTGACAGAGACAAGTAGGTAGTTATCAACTTTTTGGTATTCCCAAAAAATGCCTTCTTCCTCCTTGGCATTACCACGACCTGAGAGAGAAACTGCCCTTTCCCTATAGCGATGTCCTGCCTGTGCGAATGTATAATTCATATAGGCTTTCTCTTTGGCACGTGAAATGGAAAGCGGTGCATACATCTTCATAGGCTCTCCGCTACTGCCGCCTGTGTAGTAAGGGACAGGCTTGTCTATCACATCCGTATAGAGGCTGTCGATATTTTCCTGAATGATCTTTTTGGTCAAAGTGGGGATGCGTTGAAGATCAGAGAAATCTTTGAAATCATCTACCTTAAAACTGTGTTCGCTAAAAAGTTTCTGGTAATAAGGGATGTGGTCTGAAGCGAACTGTAGTGTCTCCAATGTTTTATTGTACTGATAATCAAGCTGATACTCTCTGCTGCCTTCATTGAACTTCCC